>JAOAPX010000044.1 GCA_025463125.1 Acidobacteriota bacterium
TTCTATCGGATAAAATACGCGGGAAATTGCCGCGTAAGATTAACGCTGAAAATAAATGGGGAGAAAAAATGAGAAAAACACAAGATGAAACGAAAAAGGGCATTTCTGTAAATAATCAGGATAAAGGGCTGGAAAAAATCGTTTGGCGAAATACGGCGTTACGTGCCGTTTGCGCGTTTTTGCTGCTGATCGCTTACAGTTTTCCAGTTCAGACGTGGGCGCAAACCTGCGACGTAAACGTCGCGCCGGGCGTGCCCGACCAGACATTCGATTCGATTTTTACGCAGAACGGACCGGGAACCGGGCTCGAACCGGAGGGCGCTTCGGGCTGGACGGGCGGCGACAGCACTTACTCGGTAAAATTGCCGAACGGCGATTCGGCTTTCTTTTTTTCCGATTCTTATATCGGCGAATCTCCGGCGCTCGAAGGCGACGGAACCGTGACGACAAATTCGAACGGTTTGCGCACGCGCCAGCCGAATTGCGGTCCGCCGCTTTGCGATCCGCCGACCGTGCTTTACCGTGCGCACAACAGCATCGTCGTTCGCGATCACGCGACCGGCGCTTTGCGAACGCTGACCGGACCGAAGGACGTAACCGGCTACGCGACGTCGTATTTTACACCGCTTTTAAGCGCCGTTAATAATACGTTTTTCTGGATGGGCGATTCGATCGTCGTACAGACGGACGCCGCCGGAACAAAAAAACTCTGGGTGTTTCTGCTTGAATTTAATAACAGCTACGCTTTTTTCGGAACGTCTGTCGCGCAATTGTCGCTGCCTGATTTAAAGATCGAATCTATCAAATCGATCACGCCGCCGCTCGGCACGAGCAGCCCCGTTTATTGGGGCTCTTCGCTTTGGCTTGAAGGCGAGTACGGCAATCAGACGCTTTATATCTACGGTATGCAGTCAAACTCCGCGACGAAGCGAAAACTTCCAGTAATCGCGCGCGTCAATCCGGGTTTGGGCTTTGACGCCGCATCGGATTCTACAAACTGGACGGTTTGGAACGGCTCCGACTGGACAAGCGGATTGGCAAACGCCGTGCCGATCATCGGCGCGGCAAACGATCCGAATAACGCCGCTGATTCGATCAGCGACGAGTACAGCGTGACGAAGGTAAATACGTCGAGCGGAACAAGTTATTTGCTTCTGGGAATGGACACGACCGCACTTTACGGTTTGTGGAAAGACGTAACTTTATATACATCTTGCAGCCCGCAAGGTCCATTTTCCGCTAAAAAAGTAATTTATTCGACGCCTGAAACGAATACGAACAAAGTGCCCGGGATGACCGATTCGGAAACTATGGCGGGAATTTTTCTGGTTTACAATCCGCATTTTCACGCGCAGTTTTCCGAAAACAACAATATGCTGATTTCCTACAATCTGAACGCTTCGCGGAGCGTTGATTTATTGTACGCAGATACGTATCGCCCGAGATTTTTCCGCGCGCAGATCAGCGGAAACAATCCCGCGCCGACGCTTGTTTCAGTCAGCGGCAAGGTTTTAAACAATAAAAATCAGGGAATAAATAAAGCGATTGTTTCGCTGGCTGCCGCCGATTCGGGCGAGACGAGAAGCGTCTTAACCGATTCGTCGGGCACGTATCGTTTCGAAAACGTAACGACCGGAAAAACATACCTGATGCAGGCGACTTCGAGGCATTCTCAATTCGATTCGAAAACAATTTTAATCGACGGGGAAATGAACAATGTGGATTTTGTCGCGCGGCGGTAAAAGGGCATAAGATAAATTCAATTTCAGAATTTTTCGCGCGAGAAATTCTGAAAACTTATTGTAAAAGCGGTTATTTATTCGAGATAACCGCTTTTACCGATGCCCTGGTTTTTCGCGCGAATTTCGGCTCATAAATTTTGTATCTATACAATGAAACTAATCACTTTCAAACAAAATAATACTGAAGATAATAATACTGAAGATAACGCGAGTGAAGATTCTCGGTATCGCATCGGAGCCCTGGTTTCCGGCGATCAAATCGTTGATTTAACGTCACTTGCATCGAGCGGAAATTTGACGGCAGACGAATTGCTGAAGTGTTTCGATCTGGAAAGCGGCTTTACCGATAAAGCCGAATCGGCGATAAATAATAGCGGCGGGCTGAATTTCCCGATTATTCATCGCCGAACAGTAGAAATTGCCGCGCCTGTTCCGCGACCGGGCAAGATCATCTGCATCGGTTTGAATTACCGGAATCACGCCATCGAAAGCGGGATGGAAATTCCGAAAACGCCGATCGTTTTTTCAAAATTCAGTAATTGCGCCGTCGGTGCAAATCATCCGATTCTGCTTCCGAAAGCGAGCAGCCAGGTGGATTTCGAAGCCGAACTCTCTTTCGTCATCGGGCGGCGGGCGAAAAACGTGAAAAAAGAAAACGCGCTTGAATACGTTTTCGGCTACACGAATTTTAACGACGTTTCGGCGCGCGATCTACAGTTTGCCGACGGTCAATGGCAGCGCGGAAAATCCTGCGAAACATTTGCGCCGATGGGCGAATTTATCGCCACCAAAGACGAAATCAAAGACCCGCACAATCTGAGAATCCAATTTCGCTTAAACGGCGAAACTTTGCAGGATTCGACGACAAACGAATTGATTTTCAAAATCCCCGAATTGATCGAATTCCTGTCGCAATTTATCACGCTCGAACCGGGCGACGTTATCGCTACCGGAACGCCGCCCGGAGTCGGCTTTGCGCGCAAACCGCCCGTGTTTTTAAAGGACGGAGACTTGGCGGAAGTGGAAATCGAAGGGCTCGGAATTCTTTCTAATCCCGTCCGCTCCGAGGATTAACCGCGGCTAAGTTGCTTTTTAATGTTTTTGCCCGCGAAATAAACGAAAATAGTAGATATTTTTAATCAGGTTTTTATTAATGTTTTTTTTTATTGGATTATTGTCTTTTTTTCGCGCTTTTCGCGTGTTTCGCGGGCAAATTTCTTGAAGCCTTTGAAAAACGCAACCCAAAAAAATATGTTCGATCTAACAAACAAAGTCGTTTTGGTAACGGGCGCGGCTTCAGGAATCGGCGAAGCGATTGCGAAGACGATGGCGCGCGCCGGAGCTTTTGTTTTCGCTGCCGATCTTGATGCGGAAAACGGCGAGCGTGTCGCCGCTGAAATAAAAAACGCGGGTGAGAAAGCCGAGTTTTTACAGTTAAACGTCGCGGAAAACATTGATTGCCTGCGCGCTGCGCAAACGATTTATGAAAAATTCGGGCGGCTCGATATTCTGGTCAATAACGCCGGAATCGGGCACGTCGGTACGATTTTGCAGACGAGCGCCGAAGATTTAGACCGTCTTTACGCGGTTAACGTGCGCGGAATGTTCAATTTAACAAAAGCTTTTATTGATAAAATGATCGAGCGCAAATACGGCGTCGTCATCAATACCGCGTCGATCGGCGGCGTCGTCGCTATCAAAGAACGTCTCGCATATTGCACGACGAAATTCGCCGTCATAGGTTTTACAAAATGCCTCGCGCTCGACCACGCGCTCGAAGGCATTCGCGCCAACGCCATTTGTCCGGGCAGAGTCGAAACGCCGTTCGTCAAAAAACGCATCTCGGAATATCCCGACCCGGAAAAGGCTTATCGCGAAATGGCTTCCACTCAAGCCGTCGGGCGAATGGCGACGCCCGAAGAAATCGCCGCCTCGGTTTTATATCTTGCCAGCGACGAAGCCGCTTTCGTTACCGGAACCGCTTTTGAAATCGACGGCGGCTTTGCGGTCGGGAAGTAAGGGGTCGATCGAATAATAAAATTTTATTCTTCAAACCGGCAAAAAATAATGCGCGGCAATAACAGCAACAGAACATATTTTAAGCTCTTTTAACGAAAAAAAGCTTGAATGTTCGATTGCCGATCGAACATTCAAGCTTTTTTCGTTAATAATTACTGCGGAAAATCGATTCGTTTAGCCTGTGTTCAGGATAAGCTCTTACGATTTACTTGTTTTGCGCCTCGGCTTTAGGCAGGTTTAATAAATTGGCGAAAAGCCTATAAGCGCCCGGATTTCCGCTCGGCAGCTGACGGAAAAACGAATATGCGTTGTAAACGTAGTGTCCTTTGCCGAGTTTTGTATAAACCAATCCGCCGTTTAATTCGCCTTCGTTTTCATCATGCGATTCAAGCAGGGGCGTATATCTCGGATCAAGACTCGACAGTGTGTAAAGATTGCGTTCCTGAACCCAATTGTCCCAATCGGTTTTAACTATTTTATTCGGGAAATTAAAGATCGGATGCTCCGGCACTAAAATTCTGACCGGAGCCGTTTCGTCAACGACGCGAACGTTTGAAATACGCTGGTCGCCGTTTGTGACGGATTCGAGTTTAGCCGGAAACGGAAGCATATTTTCACGGATGTATTCCTGCTGCTGATACTGCACGATTAAAGTTCCGCCGTTTTTAACGTAATCGAGCAGGCGGCTATTATTAGCGACAAAATCCGGTCTGACGCTCGAAGCGCGGATGCCAACGACGATCGTATCGAATTTTGTTAAATCACCGGTCGAAAGGTCTGCTTCTTCAAGCATGGTAACCGGCAAACCGAGAAGCTTAACAGCTTCAGGAACCCGATCGCCCGTTCCCATAATGTAGCCGACGTTAACCGGAACAACCTTTAAGTCAACGACTTTTGCGGCGACTTCAGCCGGAACGTAGCGGCGATGCGTTTGAATATGCGGGTATGCCACTTCAATCATCGTTTGGTTAAAGTTTTTCCCGTCAACCTCAGCATTAGCAGCAATTTTATACGAGTCGGATTTTGCATTGGCAGGAACGGTAACTTCGAAAACGAGTGCGGTTTTTTCGCCTTTTGCTTTCAGGTCGAATGAAGGCGAACGAGGGCTCGACGTCCATCCGGCTGGTAAATCCAGGCTGACGCTTCCTTTTGTCGCGCCCGGTGAATTATTGGTTACCGACATTACGATTTTTTGTTTTTTCGAGCTCGGCGAAACCGGAATAACCATCAAAGTCGAATCAAAGGCGATACCGACTCTCGGAACGACATTTAAGTTTCTGCGAACTTCGCCGCGCGTATCGTGCGGAAAACGATACTGAATCGGTCCGGTCAACGTAACCTCTTCGCCGCCGATCGCCATTTTTACTTCTGCGGTCGCAAGCGGTGATTCGAACGGCATATTTTTGTCAGCGCCCGCGGTAGACCAGTTAAACGTGTAGTTTTCACGCGAATTTTCAAGCCAGTAAGGTTGTGTCGGCTTGGCGTCGTTTGCCGCCGTAATTGTAAAAAACGAAGAGCTTAAGCCTTTCTCTGTTCGCTGTCGGAAGCTTTGCGTCGCCGGAGCCGCCGGCTCCGAAGCCGCTTTTACCGCCCATCCGTTAGGAACGCGCAGCGATACGTCGTTTATCTTTACATCAGTTCCAGGCATGGCGAATACCTTGACCGAAACGGGCATAGCGTCGCCGGCAACAATTGTTTCCGAGTTTCCTAAAGCGTCAACTACAACGCCCGCCGCCATTTGCAGAGCTTCGGAAAATTCCTTTTCTTTTTGATTCAGGAGAAACCGCGTGTCGGGATTTTGCGTTGATTTCGCCGCCTCTCGCGTGATTTTCAATCCCTGAGCCAGAACCGGCACGAGATTTTGCGGAGCATACAAATTATATTGCTGCAAAGCCGATTCGGCGGTTTTCTGCAGTTGGTCGAGTTTTTGCATTAATCCTTCATCGGTATTACCGGTAAGTTCGGCAATACCGCGAATTGATGTGTCTAGCCCGTCAAAAACGCTTTTTTCTTTTTCAACCTTTTCGCCGAGTGTTTCCAGCAGACGCAGACCGGAAGTCTGTTCGCCGCGAAGTTCGAGGCTGCCCGCCGATTGCGATTTATGCTGGCTGAGTCCTTCCATCGCGATTTCATTGTAAGTGCGACCGATGACAGGATCGTATTTGCCTGTATTCAATACTAAAGTAGGCGGAACCGGATCGCTTTGACTGAGGCGCTGACCGACGTAAAGTTTTTTTGCCTGCCAGGGTCGGAGTCCTTCCTGGAAATGTTCGGGATATTGATTCGGATCAGCCGCGGCTTTGAAAGCGATCGGCGTTAAATAACCGGCAAGCTGATGCTGTCCGTGCCCGTCTGCCGGCGTTCCGGTAAAACGCGCCAAAAGAACCAGCGGTCGATAAAGTCGAATAGCGCGAACCATATCGCCCAATACGGCTTTTTCGTTCCAGATGCGAGCGGCTTCTTCGCGCTTTTTCGAAAATCCGTATTCCATAAAGCGCGTGAAAAACTGTTCGCCGCCGTCGAGACGACGAGCCTGCAGAAGTTCTTCGGCGCGGATAATTCCGAGCGATTCGAAAAGCTCGGATCCGATTATATTTTGACCGCCTTCGCCGCGCGTCAGCGATAAATACGATACTTTTGCCTGGTCGTGTCTGGCTAAATACGCCATTAACCCGGAATCTTCATCGTCCGGGTGAGCGCCTGTGTGCAAAGCCCTAGCCGTTGTCTGCAAACGCCGGAGCTGCTGTCCTAAACCTATCGCACCCATGTCGTAAACGGGACGAACCTGCGCGTTTGCTTGAGACAATGGAAATGCCTGTAAAAGTAAAGCGAAAAAACAAAACAAAGTGATTGAAAGTTTCATAATTTACCCGAAGAGTTAATTGTTGCTGTTGCTGGAAATAAATTGATTCAAATTAATCAACAAAAGTTAATTAATCCGAATTCCGTACGGTTGAATTGGAATTGCCTTGTGATGGGAAAGGATAACTTCGAATATATAAATATGTCAAAATAATAAATATTTATTATGCTAATTAAAGCGGCATTTTCTTATTATGCAATCTTTTAAATATTTGCGTATCCAAGGCTGGCTAAAAGCCCGATTGCGGCTGATATTCAATGTTTTTTTGATGAAAAACAGTAATAAATAGCGGGATTGATTTAAGCGGCACGAAAAGATCTCGGAATCAAGAACGGTAAATTACGGTTTAATGAAAGTTCTTTTGATAAATTGTTAAATTGCCTGCGATAGAACGCGTTTAAAAATTTGTTGCCCGATAAAACTATTACGCGCGAAAACGCATTTTGTACTTTAGTGCTAAGCAGGGAATTTTCGCTGCATTTCGGCTTCGGTCATTTCATTTGATTTCGAAAGCGTCCCGGCTAAAATTCCGACAATTCCCATTGCTAAAAACGTATTTCTCGCGCGCTTGTTGCGTGAAAAACCGAAAAGCCACGGCGCTGAAGCGGCAAACAAACCGTTGGCGACATCGAGCGCGAGATGCGTTTTATACGAAATTGCCGGAATCAGCCCCCATTCGGCGCGCGTTAAAAAGCTTGAAGCTAAAATTCCGCTGCTGACAAACCGGCACAAAGTTTTCGCGCGTTTTTCTTCTGTAAATCCGAGCGTTTCGGGCGCAATCGAAACAAAAGCAACATACGGATAATCGGTCAAAAGCCCGTGCATTTTTCTTGAAATCGGTTTAAACATACATTTCTCCCGCAAACAAAAGCGCCTTTTTAAGTGAAACCGGCTCGCCGGTTTCAGGCGATTATGCTTATATTTATGAATTTTTAGCGTCTGGAAAAATTTTAACCGCTCAACAAAAGATTTTATGTTTAGTTGCTGACATTCAATCGTAAATTTTACCGGCTTACTGAATTATCCGTTTCAAACCCGGGAGCTTTGTCCGGTATGCCGCGCCCCGAAGTCTTTCGAAAGAACTGGCGTGACCGGTCAAGCCGATCGCCGGAAATTTTCGACTCTGCTTTTTATTAAATTTTTTCAATTTTTTATCAGTGACCGCTATGCGGCAATCGAGTTTCGACGTTTTCTATATATTTACGGATTTCGGCAATCGATGCCGGCAAAAGACATTTGTTGTGAGAACGAGCAAGCTGAGAGCTTCTTTTCCGGATGTAAAGCCGAACTTATTGAGGAAAAGCCGAATTTATTGAAGACGGGATTGTTGCTTCGATCGAAGAATCTCGAACGGAAAATTTTCGCTATGCTGACGTGTACCGCAAACGCATCGGAAGATATTCGGTTTTAGTCTGCAAAAGCAGGCTGGAATTTGAAAAGAAGTTAAAAATGAAAAATCGAAGCAGGAGACACAGCTTTGTGTGCTGAAAGACTTGACCATTACGTTTTAACAAATTAGACAAAGAAAAATATAAAGATTTCACATTCAAGTAAAATTTGGTGACATATTGGTTAAAAGTACCGCAAATAATTGAAAGAGAAAATGAAGCGGGAAGCGGCTGAAGCGCGCGAAAATGCTGCTAAGAAAAGAAAAGAAAAATTAGAGAAAGTTAAAACAAGATAAAAGCCGTGAACTTCAATATTCACGGCTTTTTATTTCTGTTAATTCTACGGTTTAAGGAATAAAAGCACCGGGAGTAGGAATATCGGTCGAAATTCCTAATTTCAGCACTGTAAATCCCTGGCTTGAACGCAAAATGTACCAATTACCTTCAGACCGTCTGTAAACGGCAATATCTGCTCGCCCGTCTCCGTCGTAATCTGCCGGTACGGGTTCGTCGCCTGCGAGTCCAAATTGAGTTGTCGAATGCGAGTTGGTACTTCTGTTATAGATGTACCATGTTCTTTCCGATTCCCTGTAAACGGCAAAGTCGGTTCGTCCGTCTCCGTCGTAATCAGCCGGAACGGGCGTATCAGTTTCTATGCCGAAATGAAGTGTCCTGGTACTTCCATCAGAGCTAGCCAGATACCACCAGTCACCGGTCGAAGGACGAAAGATAGCCAAATCGCTTTTGCCGTCGCCGTCGAAATCTCCCATCACCGGTTTATCTTCGGCTGTTCCAAACCGGGTTATCGAAGTCTGCCCGACTCGGCTCAATCGATACCAGCTGTTATTTGACGGGCGATAAACGATGAAATCAGCTCTTCCGTCACCGTCGAAATCGCCTGGAAGCGGAACGTCTCCGGCTTGTCCCCATTTAACTGATTTTTGAACGTTATCAACGCTCGAGAGATACCACCAATCTCCCGAAGAAGGTCGGAATATAGCGATATCGGTTTTCCCGTCGCCGTCGAAATCAGCCGGCGCAATAATATCGCCGCTCAAACCGAAGGTTTGTTCGGCAACCCGCAGATTGGAGCTCAGCAGTTCATACCAGCGATTAGTCGAAGGACGGAACACCGAAACATCGGCTCGTCCGTCGCCGTCGTAATCAAAAGCGGTTCTGCGACCGACGTTTGCGCGGGTGATAAAGTTGATTTTTGTCATTGAAGCAGTCCCGCCCTCCATAATATCCACGCTCGCGTAACCGCCGCCCGGATTTACGAAAAAGCAGCTTGCCGGCAATGCAAACCCGGTCATAACGGCATTTGTGTTCAAATCTCGTCTTTCGTTTATACAAGCCGGGTTTGTGTTGCTTACGCCAATTCCCCGTACAAATTCATTAAACACGTTATTAGGAGTTACTGTTGCTGATGTTGCTGAAACTGATTCTAACGTAAATCCGGGCTGAGCCAATTGGGTTACGATAACATCGCCCCGACCTATAAAAGGAACTGTAAAGACCGGAACATTAACCTGGATTAGACCGCTGCATCCTCCGAACGGAACTCTAAAGACAGTGTTTTGGATGACATCGACCGTGAAGTCGGAGAAGCCCGTTTCGCCTGGCGATTTCGCTGCCGAATCCTCGTTATCGGCTAAAGCGGGTAACGCCGCGTTATTACAGATTTCAATCACAGAAAAAACTGCAAAAGTATTGGTAAAGGTAACAACCGTTTGATTTGCAGCGTCGCCTTCGCGAACTTTTATTACCGCTGCTCTCAGCGGAAGATTTACCGACTGAAGCGAACCCGCAACCGAAGATTCCACGCTCAGCAAACGGAAACGACTTGTGAATGTGCCGGCTGGAAGCGTGCGACCTTCGAGCAATTCTTCAACCGTGACAAGCCCGGCAGGAAGCTCAATCGGACCGGTACAACCGCCGACCGGCGCTTCACGCACGATGCCGCCGATTCTGAATTGGAAAACTCTGTTATCCAATCCGGGACCTTCAGCGTTTTTACAAATTCGGAGGATACCCGTTCCGGTACCCTGCGCTTTGACGGTCTTTATATCAGCACTCAAAACTATCGAACCTAAAATAAAAAATGTCAGAAGATAAAAGGTCTTCGATACAGTTCGACCTGTAATTCGAGTTTGAATAATCATTATTTGTTTTTCCTTAATTGATTGAATAATTAAATCAATTTTTAGAATGTGAAAAGGCTTTACCGGGAAAGTTGATGATTTAATTAATCCGAATTGATAATGCAAGCTATTATCGCCAAATTATAAATTTAGTCAATAATTTTATTTATTGGATTCTATCGTTTTGAACGAAAATAAAATACCGTTCAAATTCTTACTATGCTACTACGATAAATTTGCCTCAATAATGTAGGGAAATGAACGGACTTTTATATATTGAAAGTAATACTAGATAATGAAAACCTTCATGAAATATTTATATTTACCTCAAGCGTTAAAAGCTCTGTCCTGAGTGCGAAAGGATTTATATTCAAAGAGAGTTTTTCACAGACGATTGGACTTGCTATGAAAAAGCAAAATAATTACTCTCAAGAACGCCCGTTTATGACACGTTTTGAAAAGTGTTCCAAAAACGTTCTTTACTAAATTTGCTTTTCAATCAAACCCGCATTTTGGCTATACGTTCAGTTCTATTTTGTCTCAAAACTAAAATGCGGGCAAATCAATTTTTCTTTTCTTGTTAGCAGCTCTCGAAAAACAAGTCCAAATCAAATGTGTCAAAACTCAAAAATAAAGACCGTTTTTGGGCTTTGTGTCTAAAGTCGGTTTTTCGGCTTACTTATGAGACAAGCTTAAGCAATTTTGAGACAAAAAGCTTTACA
>JAOAPX010000050.1 GCA_025463125.1 Acidobacteriota bacterium
AGCGGCGGCGACCAGCGGATTGTGGAAGTCCCGCAGCCTAAAATTATCAATCCGCGATTAAAACACGCCATTTCGATTTTATCGCGCAGCTCGGGCGCGGGCTTTAGAGTTTGTTTATTTTCGACAAATTCGACGCCGAGCATCATTCCAAGCCCGCGAACATCGCCGATGCATTCGTATTTGTCTTTTAATTTGTTTAAGCCTGCCTTTAAATAATCGCCGACAATCTGCGCGTTTTCGGTCAATCCGTTTTCGAGCAGTTCGATCGTTTTCAGCGCCGACGCGATGCAGACCGGATTTCCGCCGAAGGTGGAGGCGTGCGCTCCTTTATGCCAGTCCATAATTTCCGCTTTGGCGACGCACGCGCCGATCGGCAGACCGGAACCGATGCCTTTGGCGAGACACATAATGTCGGGTTCAACGCCCGAATGCTCGATGGCGAACATTTTTCCGGTGCGTCCCATACCGGACTGAACTTCGTCAACGATCATCATAATGCCGTGTTCGTCGCAGATGCGGCGAATCGCTTCGAGAAAAGCTTTCGGCGCGGGAACATAACCGCCTTCGCCCTGAACGGCTTCGACGACGATTCCGGCGACTTCTTCGGGCGGAGTTGTGGTTTTAAAGATTTTATTTTCAATCCAGTTAAGACAATCTCTGGTGACGGTTTCTTCGTCGGTCGGCATTTCGGAAACAAAATGCCGGAATTTATTCGGAAAGGGAACGTGCACAACGTCGAGCGGCTGGCGCATAAAGCCTGAGCGCTGCGCTTTTTTTGAAGAAGTTAAAGACAGCGCGCCGAGAGTTCTGCCGTGAAACGATCCGAAAAACGAAATGAATTTTTGGCGGCGCGTGTGATACATCGCCAGTTTTAAAGCGGTTTCGACGGCTTCGGCGCCGGAATTGGCGAAATGCGTTTTGGTCGGCGATTTGATGGGAACGATTTCGTCGAGTTTTTTGCCGAGCGCGGGCATATGGCGGTAATAATAATCGGTTCCGCACATATGAATCAGCGTCTGTGTTTGTTTCGTGATCGCTTCGACGATTTCCGGGTGACAATGCCCGGTCGAGCAGACGGCGACGCCCGCGTTGCAGTCTAAAAAGACGTTTTCGTCAACGTCTTCGATCCAGACGCCGTAACCTTTTTCGGCAACGAGTTTATAATCGGGACGCGGATAGCTGGGCGTCACGTATTTCGCGTCGGCGGCGATGATTTCGCGTCCTTTCGGTCCGGGCAGTTCGGTTTTGATAAAGGGTTTTTGCAGGTCTGTGGTCGGTATCATAAATTATTCTCCTCAATATTTTCGATAATTTCTTGTTGATTGCACAAAAAGCGGTAATAAATCCGCCGATAAACGATGAAAAATCTGAGTAAGAAATAATTAGTCGCCGCCGAAAAGATTCGGGCGCGTTTTCAAAGGCTGAAGTTTCGCAATGGAACGCGGCGTCATAAAAGCTTGTGAATTACGCAGATAATATATCAAATCGCGGCTGGACTATCAAAGTTTCGAATTTTTGTAATTTTATAAATGTACGGCAAAAGAGAATGGTCGGGCGGCAGCGGCTGAAAGCAAAAATTGAAAATCAGTAAAAATTTTGCATCGGCGAATCCCGGCGTGAAACAATAAAGATTATGGAAAAAAGTACGGAAAAACAGAGCAAATTCACGAATCATTTGATAAATGAAACAAGCCCATACCTGCTGCAGCACGCTCATAATCCGGTCGATTGGTACGCGTGGGGCGACGCGGCTTTTGAAAAAGCGAAACGCGAAGATAAACCGATTTTGATCAGCATCGGTTATTCGGCGTGTCATTGGTGCCACGTAATGGAACACGAATCGTTTGAAAATGAGGAAACGGCGCGGATTATGAACGAGCGTTTCGTCAACATCAAAGTCGATCTGGAAGAACGCCCCGACGTCGATCAGATTTATATGACGTTTGTACAGATGTTGACCGGGCACGGCGGTTATCCGCTCAATGTTTTTCTCACGCCGGAAAAACTGCCGTTTTTCGGCGGAACTTATTTTCCGCCCGTTACGCGCCACAATATGCCGAGTTTTCCGCAGATTCTGCAAAGCATTGCCGATGCTTACGAAAATCAGCGCGATGAAATTTTGAATTCGGCAAAAGATATTTTAAAGGAAATCAGGCGCGCCGGTACCGCCGTCGCTTCCGACGAGGAATTAAATCCGCAGTTGCTCGACGCGGCTTTTCGCAGTTTTGAGAAAAGTTTTGACCGGGCTAACGGCGGTTTCGGCGGCGCGCCGAAGTTTCCGGTGCCGATGTCGCTTGAATTTCTGCTCGGATACTACAAGCGAACCGGAAATGAAAGCGCGCTCGAAATGGTCGAGAAAACCTGTAAGGAAATGGCTTACGGCGGAATACACGACCGGCTCGGCGGCGGTTTTCATCGATATACGGTCGATGCCGCCTGGCTCGTCCCGCATTTCGAGAAAATGCTTTACGATAACGCGCAGCTCGCTAAAATATATCTGCATCTTTTTCAGGTGACGAAAGATGAGTTTTACAAACGCGTCGCGATCGACACGCTCGAATACGTGCGGCGCGAAATGACAGACGAAAAAGGCGGATTTTACACGGCGCAGGACGCCGATTCGGAAGGCGTCGAAGGAAAATTTTTCGTCTGGACGCCGGATGAAATCATCGAGATTCTCGGCGAAAAAGACGCGCGCGTTTTTAATTTTTTCTACGACGTGACCGAACACGGAAATTTCGAAGAAAAAAATATCTTAAACGTCAGAACTTCGCTGCAAATTTCCGCGCGGCAATTAAAAATGGAACCGGATAAATTATCGGCAGTCCTGGAGCGCGGCAGAAAAGCGCTTTTTAATGCGCGGGAAACTCGCGTCAAACCGTTTCGCGACGAGAAAGTTTTAACGGCTTGGAACGGTTTGATGCTCAGGACTTTTGCCGAAGCTTCGGCAATTTTGGAAAGCGAGGAATATTTGGAGACGGCAAAGAAAAACGCCGATTTTATAATGGAAAATCTGCAAAAAGACGGTTATTTGCTGCGCGCCTACAAGGACGGGCGCGGAAAACTCAATGCTTATCTCGAAGATTACGCAAACTTTGCCGACGGCTTAATTGAGCTTTTTCAGGTTTCGGGCGAAGCGAAATATCTTTTTGAAGCTAAACGCCTGACTGATCTGATGATCGAAGAATTCTGGGACAAAAACGGCGGAGGCTTTTTCTTTACGGGCAATAAACACGAAGAATTGATCGCGCGCGGCAAAGAGTTTTTCGATAACGCCGCGCCTTCCGGGAATTCCGCCGCGACGGATGTTTTGCTGAAACTCGCGAAATTAACCGGTGAGGAAGAATACGAACGAAAAGCCGCGACGATTTTAAGCCTCATCTCGTCTCAAATAAAACAGTATCCGCAAGCTTTCGGTCGAATGCTCTCGGCGCTCGAATTTTACTTAAACCCGATTAAGGAAATCGTCGTTTTAGGCGAAAAGGGAAATGAACTGGAAAAAGAAATCTGGAAAGTGTTTTTGCCGGATAAAGTAGTAGTCGCGGCTGAAAACGCTGAGGAAAACGCCGAACTGATTCCTCTCTTAAAGGATAGAAAAACAATTGACGGAAAAGCGACGGCGTATGTCTGCGAGAATTATGTTTGTCAAAAGCCGGTTACGACAATCGAGGAATTAAAAAAACAATTGATTTAAATGCTTGCAGCCCCGAGACGGCTCGAGACGTTAAAAACCGGTTTTTCCGCATATAAAATCGATTTAAGGCAAATAAAAAAAGCACGCTGTGAACAACGCGCTTTTTTTATTCTTCTTAATACAGAAACAAACTACGGTCTGTTTGTGTTGCCGGCAGTGTTGGTATTAGCCGTTCTGTTAGCATTAGCACCGGTAGCATTTGTGTTGCCGGTAGCATTTGTGTTGCCGGTAGCGTTTGTGTTGCCGGTAGCATTTGTATTGGTATTGGTAACAACCGCAGTATTGGTGTTGGTAACAACTGCTGTGTTAGCATTTGTATTCGTATTTGCGTTAGCTCTGTTAGCATTAGTGTTGGTGTTGTTTGTAGCTGTATCGCCGCAAGCCAAACCTAACGTTCCTAAAACTAAAACTCCTGAAAGAGCAATAATTTTTTTCATTTTAGTAAAAGTCTCCTGTCTTCTTCAAAGATTATTCTTATTATTTTATCTAGACTGTGAATAAACACAGCCTTGCTCCAATCTATTTAATTTTGGAACATTGGACAATATAGATTTCTAAATACCTTTAGTCAACTCAAGAAAGAGCTAAAAGGACAAAATCAGCAACTTTTTTTCAAATAAATTGTACAAATTTATGGTGTTTAGCGGCAAAAAAACATTAAATTCAATTTTTATAATTAAGCATTGACTTACGGCACGGCTAAAAGTTATCTTCAAAAGTGCGGAAAATTCTCTTTCGCCCCTTATTTATCCGTATCTTCGACGCTTCCTTTAGTATGATTCAAGCGAAACAAAATGATTTTGCCCGGCAAAACCGGAGAAAACCCGGCGCGTTCGATTTTCTCCTGGTTATTGTCTCGCTTTTTGCGCTCGCCGCGACTTTTTTTCTCAGTTACGCGGATTTTGATTACCGAACGAAAACAATCGTTTTTCTCGTAATCGCAGGTTTGTACCTGGCTTTTTGCTTTTTCGAGTATTTTCGGAGCAGAAAAATTGAAATCGAAGATCGGGCGGACGAAATTTTAAGCGAATCGGAAGCTGACACGGAAATTCAAAACCGGCTGCTCGCGCTCGAAGAAGCCAACCGGTTTTTCGGCGCGTCTTTAAAACCCGCCGATATGCTGAGGCTTGTTTCGAGCCGCATAAACGAAATAGTTCCGTTTGACGCGTGTTTGTTTTTCGCGGCTGATGATAATAAAGAGTTTTTGAAAATCGAATTCGCATACGGCGCAAACGCCCGGGATTTTACAAATCTGGAAATAAACGCGGAAAAAGGCGCGGCGGGAAAAACCTTTCTGTCCGGAAAAGCTTTTACCGACGAAGGTCTTATAAACGATAAAACAATTTACGCAAAAGACTTTATCAAGGATTTTCAAACGTCGATTTCCGCGCCGCTTCTGCGCCGCGGTGAAATTACGGGCGTTTTGCAGCTATTCAGCTCGAAAAGCAAAGCTTACGATAAAAAATCTCTGGAATTAATCGAAGCGGTCGGCGAAAGAGTCGCGCCGCTTTTCGCCGGCTCAATCGCGCTTGAACGAAGTTTATCGAATGCGCTGACCGATTCGCTGACCGCGCTGCCGAACGAACGCGCGTTTTATCTTGTTCTGGAAACTCAAATTGCCGAATCGACGCGCTTTCAGCTCGAGCGACCGCTCTCGGTTTTAAGCGTCGATATAAGCGAATTTTCGGAATTCAATCAAAGATTCGGACACGCGACCGGCGATCGTTTTTTAACCGATACCGGGCAAAAAATCAAAAATCAATTACGCCAGATGGACTTTTTAGCTCGTTCGGCGGGCGATGAATTTCTGGTTGTCCTGCCGACGGCAAACGAAAAGATTACCGAAGAAATTGTCGAGCGAATCAAGCGTGCTTTTCTGACGAAACCTTTCGAAATAGACGAAAATGAAAAGGTTTTTATAAAACTTAATTTCGGCGCGGCGACTTTCGGGCGCGACGGGGAAACGGCTCCGCAGCTTTTACGAACGGCGATTCTGCGAAAACAACAATCTAAATCAGACGAGCAAAGCAACAATATTCTGTGGTTTCCGAAAGAATATCCCAACTAAAACAACTTACAAAGCACATCGCATTTTTTTACAAAGCAGACCCGCCTTTTTCGACGTTTTTTGCCGCAAAGCTTTAAAATTATTATTTTCAGCATTAAATTCTCCAATTTTTTCTCGCTATTTAATAAACTTTTAGACTGCCTGATACGTTTAAGTTGATGAAAAGCTAAAATTTTTAACGGATGAATTATGCTTTCAGGCAAAAAACTCGGACGATACCAGATTCAAAAGAAAGTCGGTGCAGGCGGAATGGGCGAAGTTTATCTCGCTCACGACGAACAGCTCGACCGAAACGTCGCTTTGAAAGTTCTTCTGCCGGAATTCTGCTGCGAATCCGAACGGGTTCAGCGCTTTAAATCCGAGGCAAAAGCCGCCTCATCGCTGAATCATCCGAGCATTATCACGATTCACGAAATCGGCGAAGAAGACGGACAGCTTTTTATCGCGACCGAATACATCAGCGGCGTCACTCTCCGCGAAAAAATCGAAAAAGGCGAGCTTTCGCTTTACGAATCGATCAGAATCGCCGAACAGGTCGCCGACGCCCTGTCGATCGCTCACGAAGCGCAAATCGTTCACCGCGACATAAAACCGGAAAACATAATGATTCGAAGAGACGGAATCGTTAAAATCCTCGATTTCGGGCTTGCCAAGCCGATTTTCTTATCAAAAAATCCGGGAACGGAAGATCAAACGATTCAATTGGTTAAAACTCAGCCGGGAATGGTTATGGGCAGCGTTCGTTATATGTCGCCCGAACAGGCGCGCGGCAAAGAGACGGACGAGCGAACCGATATTTGGAGTCTCGGCGTCGTTTTATACGAAATGCTGAGCGGCGAAAACCCGTTTGAAGGCGAAACGGTCAGCGATTCGCTGGCGGCGCTGATTCATATCGAACCGAAGAAAATAAAAAATGTCCCCGAACCTCTGCATTTGATTATCGACAAAGCTTTGCGGAAAACGCCTTCCGAGCGGTACGCGAACATCAAGGAACTCTCCTTTGATCTGAAAGAGCTGCGCGCGCAGATCGAATACGATTCGGCTGAACATAATCTGCCGCGATTCGCCAAAACTTCGCCGATCGCGAGACACGATACAAGCGAAAATCCGACCTTGATTCATCATACGATTTCGGCTGAACACGCGACGGGCGAGCAAAGCGCGAAATGGCGTAAGTCAGAAATATCCGAGCCAATTAAAAAACGCAGATTTTCCTTTGTTTTGCCAATCGGGTTGCTGGCTCTTTCGGCGATTATCGTTTTAACCGGAATGTATCTGCTGCCGAATCTTTTCGCCGGCGATGCGCCGAGATTTGAATCGATACAGGTTTCGCGCCTGACCGATAACGGAAACGCGCATCTCGCGACGATTTCGCCTGACGGAAAGCTTGTTTCGTTCGTCAATATTCAAAACGGGCGGCAAAGCCTCGTAATACGGCAAGTCGCGACCGGAAGCTCGGTCGAAGTCGTCGCGCCGTCTGACGAAAAATTAATGCAGCCGACCTTTTCGCCCGATGGCGATTATCTTTACTATGTTGCGGGTAACAGGAATATCGGAACGCTTTACAAGGTTTCGGCGCTCGGCGGCGAAGCGAAAAAGCTTGTAACCGATATAGATTCTTCGGTGACGTTTTCGCCCGACGGGAAAACGTTCGCTTTTTTGCGTCATAATCCGACTGAAGGCGGCGATACGATTTTTACGGCGAGCGGCGACGGGGCGGATTTGAAGCCGTTTATACACACAAAGGAAATCGGCGTTGATCGCTTTACCGGTATGAGCTGGTCGCCCGACGGCGAAAGGCTTTTACTGGGAGTTTATAAAAGCGCGCTCGATTCGCCGAAAAAAGTGCAGCTTGCCGCGATAAATTTTACAGATAAGAAATTTAACCTGCTCGGCGAAAAAAACTGGCAGGTCGCGGAATCTTTTCACTGGTTTAAGGACGGTTCGGCGATTCTTTTTCTCGGCAAGCCGAGCATGAGCGAAAATCTGCAAATCTGGCGAATGAATTTCCCGAACGGCGAGCTGAAACAGGTAACGACCGACACGAGCGATTACGGCAGTCTCAGCGTCGCCGCCGATACGAATTCGATTGTGACGACAAAAGTCGATACGATTTCGAGTTTCTGGTCGCTTTTGCCTGAAACGAAAGAAATGAAACAATTGAGCGGCGAAAGCAAAACTCTGTCGGCTCATCTCGGCGTTTCTCATTCGGCGGACGGAAAGCTTTATTACGCAAAGAAAACCGGCGAAGAAGTAAATGTTTTTTCGATGAATGAAGACGGAAACGCGGAAAAACAATTAACTGCGGGCGCAAAATTTAATTATGAACCGGTTGTCACGCCCGACGGGAAACACGTTGTGTTTTCTTCGAATCGAAACGGATTTTTTAACCTCTGGCGAATGGATGCCGACGGCAAAAATCCTTTGCAGCTGACGAAGGTTCAAAACGGCATCGATTCGCAGATAGATGTTATGCCCGGCGGGAAAACCGTTTTATTTACTCGCCACAGCAGCGATCACGGCAAAGCGTCTTTAATGAAAGTTTCGATCGACGGCGGCGAAGCCGAACCGCTCGTGCCGGAAACAGAATCTTCAGCGCTTCTTCCGCGCGTATCGCCCGACGGAAAGCTTCTGGCTTACCAGAGCTTTCATTACGATCAGGAAAAGGCGAATTTCGATTCGACCGTCAAGATCGTTCCTTTAAGTGAAAATCAAACGGGTAAACCGGCAAAAGAGATCGAATTCGGGCTGCATTTCCCGCTTGAATGGACGGCTGACGGTAAATTTTTAACTTATATAAATAACAGCGGAATCGATAATATCTGGAATCTTTCCGTTGAAAACAAAACGGAAAAACCTCTGACGACGTTTAATTCCGGCAATATAATTTCGTTCACATGGTC
>JAOAPX010000118.1 GCA_025463125.1 Acidobacteriota bacterium
AGAAATAAAAGAGAAAGTTATCCAACTTGGGAGGTTTCTTTGACGCGCCGAAGAAACGCGCCGAGCTTGAAAAACTAGAAGCCCGGATTTCCGAGCCCGATTTTTGGAACGATTCGGAACGGGCGCAAAAAACCGTTCAGCTGAGAAGTCGTCTTGAAAAAGCTCTGCGGCAGCAGGAAAATTTTGAAACCGGCGTTTCCGACGCCGAAGTGCTTTTTGAATTTGCCGAATCCGACGCTAATTCCGCGAAAGAATTGCAGGAATTGATCGCGAAACTGGAAAGTGAAGTCGGCGAAGCCGAAACGCAAAGCCTGCTTTCCGGCGAAACCGACGCCAATAACGCGATTTGCTCGATTCAGGCGGGCGCGGGCGGAACGGACGCGCAGGATTGGGCGCAGATGCTTTTTAGAATGTATCTGCGTTGGGCGGAAAGAAAAGGCTTTAAGGTTGAAATCCTGGACGAGCAATCGGGAAGCGAAGCGGGACTGAAATCGGCGACTTTTCGCGTCGAAGGCGAATACGCTTACGGGCTTTTATCTACTGAAGCCGGCGTTCACCGCCTGGTTAGAATTTCGCCGTTTAATTCCGGCGGAAGCCGCGAAACTTCTTTCGCTTCGATGTTCGTTTCGCCGGAAATCGACGAAAACATCGAGATTGAAATAAACGATAAAGATTTGCGCGTTGACACGTATCGATCTTCGGGCGCGGGCGGTCAGCACGTAAACGTAACGGACAGCGCCGTTCGCATTACGCATCTGCCGACAAACACCGTCGTCACCTGTCAAAATCAGCGCTCGCAGATACAAAATCGCGCCGTCGCGATGCAGGTTCTGCGCTCGAAGCTTTACGAGCTCGAACTCGAAAAACGTCGCGGCGACAGCGCCGAGCTCGAAGCTACCAAGCAGGATATTTCATTCGGCTCACAAATTCGCAATTACGTTTTGCATCCGTACCGTTTGGTGAAAGATACTAGAACGAAGTATGAAGTGACGGACGTCGAAGCGGTTTTAGACGGCGCAATCGACGAATTTATCAAAGAGTTTCTGCTTTTTAAGAAAAGCGGCTACACTTCGGCAACGATCGATCGGTAAAAAAAGAACCAAATATTTAACTTTCATTAATTAAAGGAAACAAATCTGCGGTTTAGATATGGCAACGGAAATCGAAAAAAAACAAACCTCAACAAAAAATCATTCGCGCGTAAACGAAATCGTCGCCGTGATTCTGTTGGCATTAGCCGTACTTGTTTTTTTGTGTCTGGTTACACATAGCCCGACCGATTGGTCTCTGAATACGAGCAGCTCGCTGAAAACGCAGAACTGGATCGGCGTGACGGGCGCCGTTGTCGCCGATCTGCTTTTTCAAGTTATCGGTATTTCCGCTTATATTTTTCCGGCATTGCTCGCTTTGATCGCCTGGCGCGTTTTTTATTCGGAAAGTTTGCTGCCTCGCGTCAGTCGCCTTATCGGGTTTGCGCTTTTTGTCATTTCAGCTTCGAGTTTGATTAGTTTGCTCGAATGGCGCGGCGGTCTTGTCGGCGCTCTTTTTTCGAAGTTTTTCGTTTATCTTCTAAGCCCGATCGGCGCCGGAATTTTGTTGTTCACGTTTTTGACGGCTTCTATTCTGCTTTTGACGAATTTTTCGTTTTTCGGCTTTTTCGACAAACTCGAAATGCCGTTGGAAAATTTGCGTCTGCGGTTTGAAGAACGGTTCGGCAAATGGCGCGTCAGCCGACGTCAGCGCCAGGAAGAGAATCGCGAGCGTGCCGAGAGCCGCCAATCAAAACTCGACAATAAACCTTCTAAAGCTTCTCCGACAATTTCACTCGGCGAAACGCTCAGAGCGAAATTGAACGGGAAAACGAAAACCGCCGAACCCAGCCTTTCTCTTAAAGACGAACCGCTGATAAATCAGCCCGGCGACGAAATAGATAATTTTGTTGAGCCGTTTCCGGAAGAAGAAATAATGCCGACAATTTCCGCTTCGGAAGATTTCGCTGTAGAACCCGAGAGGTTTAATGACAATTCCGACGTGCCGTTTAATGTCGGCGCAGCCGCTTCAGGGCAGATTCCGATTACGCCGGTTCAGCATACCGGCGATTTAACCGAGTCGGCTCCGGCGCAGCAGGAAGCTGTCGTCGAAAAAGTTCCGGAATTGCCCAGGAAACCGCAGACTTATGAAGATTACATTCTCCCGCCATCGGAATTTTTAACGCCGCCGCAGCCGCGTGTCGAACAAAAAGACGAAGACCTTTTATCCGTCGCGCAGGAACTTACAGAGAAAACAAAGGAATTTAATGTAACCGGGCGCGTCGTGCATATCTGTCAGGGACCGGTCGTGACGACTTATGAGTTTAAACCCGATCCGGGCGTGAAATATTCGCGCGTGACCGGGTTGGTCGATGATCTGTGTCTTGCGCTGAAAGCCGAATCGATTCGCATCGACCGCATTCCGGGCAAAGCTTTTGTAGGCATCGAAGTGCCGAATAGAAAACGTGAAACGATCCAGTTACGCGAAGTTATCGAATCGAAAAAATTCAAGGAATCGAATTCTCTGTTATCGATCGCGCTCGGCAAAACGATCGACGGTTTGAATTACGTCGCCGATCTCGCCAAAATGCCGCATCTTTTGATTGCCGGCGCTACCGGCGCAGGGAAATCCGTCGGCGTTAATTCGCTCGTCGTTTCAATTTTATATAAAGCGAAACCCGATGAAGTAAAATTCATCATGGTCGACCCGAAACGTCTCGAACTCGGGCTTTACGCCGATATTCCGCATCTTGCGACGCCAATCATTACAGACCCGAAACGCGCCGCGATTTCGCTGAAATGGGCGGTTTCCGAGATGGAAAAACGCTACAAGGATTTAGCCGGCTGGGGCGTTCGCAACATCGACGGCTTTAACACGGAAGTAAAACGCCGAAACGCCGCCGAGCATTTCGACGATAACGGCGAGCCCTGGAAAACTCTTCCTTACATCGTCATTATTATCGACGAGCTTGCGGATTTGATGATGGTTTCCGGCAAAGAAGTCGAAGAATCGATCACGCGGCTTGCGCAGATGGCGCGCGCCGTCGGCATTCATCTTGTCTTAGCGACGCAGAGACCTTCGGTCGATGTTATTACGGGCTTGATTAAAGCGAATTTTCCGGCTAGAATTTCCTTCCGAGTTTCATCAAAAGTAGATTCGCGCACGATTATCGACGGAAACGGCGCTGAAAGTCTTCTGGGCAAAGGCGATATGCTGTTTTTGCCGCCCGCGACGTCGCAGCTTGTACGCGTTCACGGCGCATTTGTCGACGAAAAAGAAATTTATCAAATCGTCGAACACATAAAAGCGCAGGGCAACCCTGAATACGATACGACAATTACAAAAACAGATGAGGAAATGGATGATTCCGGGGAACTTCCTGGAAGAAAAGACCCGCTTTTCTGGGATGCCGTCAAAAGCGTGGCTTCGGCGAAAAGAGCCTCGACATCGCTTTTACAGCGTCATCTGCGTATCGGTTACGGTCGCGCGGCTGCAATTTTAGACGCGATGGTTCGCGAAGGCTATATAGGCGAAATGGACGGCGGTTCGCGCGCTCGACCAATCCTGCAAAAGGCTTACGACGATCTGCAGGATATGGAAGAAATGAACAGTTTTTAACCTGAAAGTTTTCCACAGAAGTTGTGGAAAACTATTGCTTTTCCACAAAATAAAATCGCTCAAATCTTTGTAATACGGGCACTTTTAGCATTTTGCACATTTCCGCTGCGATAATCCGAGGGAAATGCGTAAAGCTTTTTGCTGCAACAAATACGTAAATTCCTTCAACCAATTTCTTATATTGATACAAGCCATACAACCTGCTTATTGTATAAAAAAAGACTGAAAACGCGGATTGTCATAAAACAGTGGAAAACTTTTTGTTCATATCACTTTTTAATTATCAGAAATCGTCGTTTATGATACTCCATAAAGCGGCGTTTTTGATACATCTATCTATTTGAAGCTACATTTTTGAGTTCTTCCATCCAATGAAATACGAAACGGAGAAATTGCAGAAAAATAAATACCATCATTTTGTTTGCTGACATTTGTTGCCGCCTTAACCTTTCTCTCCTTTCCATTGATAATTTCGGTCAAACAGCCGTTAATCTGCCAGTAAACTATTTTTTCATCTGCATCTTTCCATTCGAGAACTTCTTTTGGAGCGAATGATATAAGCCTAGTTTTCTCATCCGCATAAAATTCTAGCTGAAATTTAATCCACTCTTGTTCGCTAAATTCTTCACCTGAAACTTTTCTTGTGCTTTTCAAGTAATTTGACGAAAGCATTTGATAGAGATTGATGAAATCGTGATTACAGTAATAGCCGATAAACTGCTTATACCTTTTGATAATTTCGTCTTTAGTTTCTTTATTGGATATGGCTTCAAATACCTTTGGTTGATAGTTCGTACTTGAATTGGAACATTGTCCTAATATGGAATTTGTGAAAAAGCCGATAAGAAAACTGAGGACAATAACTGTTTTTAGTAAAACTAATTTCATACAGATTCTTTCAACATTCAAAGGATTGATAAAGTATCTCAAAAGTGGTCGTTTCCGACACAAATAATATTATAAGCATTTTACCCGTCAGAAAACATTAATTTTTTGTCGTTGACACGCCTTTGAAACTCCACTGACAACTCTTTAAATTAACTTTCAAGCTCGACTATCCAATCATCTTCGTCCGCGACATCGGTGACAGTAATATTTCCATCAAAAGAAACTGTCGGATCTGGTTTTTGTCATTGCTCGGCGTTTTTCGTTTCACACCTCGTCTTTGACGAGCGGATTCTGGCGGATTTTCAGCATCTGACGGTTCCGGTCAGATGCGAATGATATGAAATCTGCGCGAGCCTTTACAAAAAAGTTTGATAAAATTCGAATAATAAAGTATCAATATCTCTCTAAAATAAAAAAAGACATAAAAAAATCTCTCTAAAATAAAAGAAGACATAAAAAACATGTCGAGCTCTCACGCCGGAAAACCTCGCAATTTTTCTCTTTATCCGCTTTTATGGCTGGCTGTTTGTTTTTCTGCGGGCATTCTGCTCGCGTATTTTCTTGCGTTCGACCTGAAAATTTCCGGCGGATTTTGTTTGTTCTGCGCGATTTTAACGCTCGTTTTTATCAAACGTAAATTTGTGACAGTATTCGTTTTCGCCGCTTTTGTTTTTTGCGGCGCTTTTGTTTTTCAAATTGAAAATCAGCCTGTTGCCGCCAATCGATTGCGAAAGCTTTACGATGAAAAACGCATTAAATCCGGCGAGCTTGTAAAAATCGAAGGCGTGTTGCAGGGAAAACCGGAGCTTTCGGTAAACGGATTATCTTTCGTATTAAAAGCGGAAAAAGCGTTTTATAAAGATTCTGAACTGGATGTCACGGGCAAAGTGAAATTTTTCGCCGCCGCGGAAACCGAAGAAATCAAAGACCTGTACGCGCAGATGAATTTACAATACGGATCGCGAATCCGCGTCGCCGGCAATCCGCGCCGGGAAGAAAGCTTTATGAATCCGGGCGTGGTTTCGCGCCTGAAAATACTCGAAGAGCAGGGAATCGACGTCGCCGCAAATATCAACAGCCCTTTGCTGATTGAAAAACTCGCTGATGAAAAGCTTTTCTCGCCGCTCGCGTGGATTTACGAGCAAAGGCAGAATTTAATAATCGAGTTTAGAGATAAATTCACGGTTTCGACCGCCGGAATTTTGATCGCTTCATTGCTCGGCAATAAATATTTTCTCGATAAACCGACATCAAACGTTTTTCGCGAAGGCGGAACATTTCACGTTCTCGTAATTTCCGGTTTACATATAACTTTTATCGGCGGCTTAACGCTGCTTCTCGTACGCTTTTTTACGAATAAAAGATTGTCGCAGTTCGTTCTGGCAAGCGCGTTTTTGTGGATTTACGGTTTTGCCGTCGGAGCGGAAATTCCTGTGATCAGGGCATGCGTGACGTTCACAGTCTTATTATTTTCGCAGGTTGTTTTTCGCGGCGGAACGCTGCTGAATTCTCTCGGCTTGTGCGCGCTCGCAATGCTCGTCTGGCGACCGGGCGATCTTTTTACGGCGTCTTTTCAACTGACTTTCGCAAGCGTCCTGGCGATCATCGCAGCCGGATTTCCTTTAATCGAAAATTTGCGCAAAATCGGCAATTGGACGCCTTCCGCCGAAACGCCGTTTCCGCCGCGCGTTCCCGTGTGGCTGAAAAGATTCTGCGAAACGCTTTACTGGCGCGAATCCGCCTGGGAAATTCAAAGCAAACAGCAAATCTGGTCGGCAAAACTTTTCAAATCCCCTTATTTGAAATGGCTGGAAGCAAAAGGCTGACAGGGAATCGGCTCTTATCTTTTCGAAGGAATTATCATTTCTTTTATCGTGCAGATTTGGCTTTTGCCGGTTTTAATACTTTATTTTCACCGCGTTTCCGCCGCGTCGGTTCTGCTGAATTTGTGGGTCGGATTTTTTATCGCTCTTGAGAGCTTTGCGGCGGTTTTCGCAATTTTTACAGCTCAAATCAGCGACGTTTTAGCGTTTCCTTTTATAAAACTGACGGAAATTCTCAACCGGCTTTTGCTTTCGGTGCCCGCCGTTTTCGTCGAAAACGATTGGGCTTCGTTTCGCGTCCCGGTTTATCCGGGCGGAATGAAAATCATTTATTTTCTTTATTTTGTGCCTGTTTTAATTTTAACTTTCGCGCTAAACGCCTGGAAGCCGTTCGAATTATCGTCAAAATTTACAGCTCAAACTTTCAAATTGGCAGCTCGTGCGAGTTTTATTTTTCTCGCATTCTTCACCGGCATTATAATTTTTCACCCGTTCAGCGCGCCGAAAGCCGACGGTAAACTGCACGCGGAATTTCTCGACGTCGGGCAGGGCGATTCGGCTTTGATTCGTTTTCCGAACGGCGAAACGCTTCTGATTGACGGCGGCGGAAAAATTGATTTCGGCGCGATTCGCGTCGAAAAAGAAAATGCCGAAACCGAATTTTTTGAGCGAGATACGCAAACCATTGGTGAATCCGTCGTTTCGCAATATCTCTGGGAACGAGGCTTTTCGCAAATTGATTATATTTTAGCGACTCACGCGGACGCCGATCACGTTCAAGGTTTGATAGATGTTGCGAAAAACTTTCGCGTTCGGGCAGCTTTTTTCGGCAGAACGCCGGTGAACAATGCGAATTTCGCTGAATTAAATAAAGTTTTGCAGAGGCGCGAAACGGAAATCGTAAAATTGAAACGCGGAGACGTGTTAATTTTCGATGAAGCGAAAATAGAAATACTTTTTCCAGATCCGGACGAAACCGCGCGGAAAATTTCCGAAAACAATCATTCGATTGTTTTGCGTTTGAATTACGGCAATAAAAAGTTTCTTTTTACCGGGGACATCGAAAAAGAAACCGAGTCCGAGCTTGTAAAAAATCCGCTGTTCTTAAAAGCCGATGTAGTTAAAGTCGCTCATCACGGCAGCCGCACTTCTTCGACCGAAGAATTCGTCAAAGCCGTAAATGCCGAATACGCAATAGTTTCCGTCGGCAGACATTCTCAGTTCGGGCATCCGCACCGTGAGGTTATCGAACGCTGGACAGCTTCGGGCGCAAAAATTTACGCGACGGGCGCGAGCGGAACGATATTCATTTCGACTGACGGGAAAAATCTCGAGGTGCAGACTTTCGCTCGCTAATAAAGAATTTAAAATACAAAAGCCCGAAAGATTTATATTTAAACCGTCCGAGCGTTCCTTCTTAAGATTGACTAAAGATAGTTTAGGTGAAAAGCGGTAAATATGTCAAACAATTTTTGATTAGCCGTTAGAAAATAAAGTTGTTCTTATCGAAACACGACTAACCGCAAATTGTTTGACATAAAATCCGCCGATAATTTCCGCCGATTAATGTTTGAAATGACGAAATCCGGTAAACGCCATCGTCAGATTGTGCTCGTCGGCAGCCTGTATCGATTCTTCGTCGCGCATCGAGCCGCCCGGCTGTATTATCGCCGAAACTCCGAAACGAGCGGCTTCATCGACATTGTCTCGAAACGGGAAAAACGCGTCGGAAGCGACGGCGGAATTTGCGAGCGGCAAGCTGAAGCGCTCGGCGCGCATCGCCGCGATTCTAACCGAATCGACACGGTTCATTTGTCCCGCGCCGACGCCGACGGTTTGCGAATCATTGGCAAACACGATCGCGTTTGATTTTACGTGTTTGCAGACTTTCCACGCGAGCAGCATCGCGCGAAGCTCATCTTCGGTCGGTTGTCTCTTGGTGACGATTTTTAAATCGCTTTCGCTGACTTTGTATATATCTTTCGATTGAACGAGAAAACCGCCGGAAATTTGTTTGTATTCAAATTGCTCTTCGTCTTCGCTTTTCGCGGCTCGCAAAACGCGCAGATTCTTTTTCGTTTTAAAGATTTCGAGCGCCGCTTCGTCAAAATCAGGCGCGATGACGACTTCCGTAAACACTTCATTTACCGATTCGGCGACGGTCGCGTCAACCGTCCGGTTAAAGGCGACGATGCCGCCGAAAGCGGAAACCGGATCGGTCGATAAAGCGCGGCGGTAAGCTTCTTCGTTGGTTGCGCCGACGCCGACGCCCGAAGGATTTGTATGCTTGATGATCGCGACCGCCAGATTGTCGAAATCCTGCACGAGATTCCATGCGGCTTCGGCATCGACGTAATTGTTAAAAGACATTTCCTTGCCGTGCAGCTGTTCGGCTTTGGCGATGCCGCCGCTTTCGTCTGATTCGTATAAAGCGGCTTTTTGATGCGGATTTTCGCCGTAGCGCAAATCGGTAATCTTTGCGAGTTCGATCGATACGTATTCCGAAAGCTCTTCGTTTTCAACGTCTGAAGCCTCCGATTCCTCTTCATCGAGATCGACCGATTCGATAAATACAAGGTTTCCGAGCGGATTTAACGGTTCGAGAAATTCCAAATCTTCGTTTGAAAGCTGTTTCGCAAGATACGAAGAAATCGCCAGATCGTAGCTCGCCGTTCTTGTATAGGCGAGAGTCGCCAGGCGCTGACGCGTTTCGAGGCTTAAGCTTCCGCCGGTTTCGTTTAATTCGCCGATAATATTTTCGTAAAGCCGCGCGTCGGTCACGACGGCGACGTCGCGCCAGTTTTTCGACGCCGAACGAATCATCGCGGGTCCGCCGATGTCTATGTTTTCAACCGCTTCTTCAAGCGAAACGTCTTCTTTAGCGACGGTTTCTTCAAACGGGTAAAGATTTACGACGACCAGATCGATCGGTTCGATTCCGTGCGTTCGCATCGCGTTTTGATGCTCTTCGTTATCGCGCAAAGCGAGAAAAGCTCCGTGCACTTTCGGATGCAAAGTTTTTACGCGCCCATCCATCATTTCCGGGAATTCCGTAACTTCGGAAACTTCCGTAACTTTGATTTGCCGTTCGCGCAGAATTTTCGCCGTGCCGCCGGTTGAAATGATTTCAACGCCGAATTTCACTAGTGATTCGGCAAATTCTACAATGCCTGTTTTGTCTGACACGCTGATCAGCGCGCGTTTAATTTTTCGTAATTCACTCATAAAAAGTTGTAACCTGATAAAGCCGTATGTTTAAAGATAAGCCGGATTCTGAAACAAAACCGCTTTTGAATCCGTAAATTTAAGGGGTAAAAATAAAATAGCGGTCAGACGCGACCGCATAATTCCTGAAAAAGTTGTACGTATTGCAGGCTGAAAACAAGCTGTTTTCGCAAAAAAAACAGCCGACGCCGGGCATTACTAAAAGCCGTTTGGATTTAGAAAAAAAAACGTCCAAAGAATAAAAGGCTCAGTAAAAAAGCTACTGTATAAATGATGATTTTGATAAGACTCATAAAATTTTTTATCCTTTAATAGCAGAAGAGCCTAAACGATTACGAACAAACTATTATTTTAGTTCCGATATTAATTTGATGTCAAAAGAAAACAAGTTGATTTTCTTCTCCGCGCTCGTTCTCGCGCTGATTACGCAATTTTCCTATAAGTCGCAGGCTCAGACGATTGAGGCGAAAATAAAGATTGTGTCTCCGAATTTGATTGATGTTCAGGGCGCGATTTTGGATGCCGGTTCTTTGCAGAACGAAAGAAATTTTTCGTTTTTGACGTCTTACGCCGGAATCGAAAATTTAGGCGCGAGAATTTCCGACGTTGATTTATCGGACGAAAACAAGCGAAAGATCGAGCACAAAAAACTTATCGACGGCGAATATTTAACGGAAAAACGCTTCAAGTTCTGGAATTACAAAACAAAACCGGAAGACGCGGCGGCAAATATTTCAGCTCTTGCGCGCGTTTCTTCGATTTCCGGCGAGCAGGGAATTTTAATGCTCGACGATCTTTTGCCGCAATTTAAAGCGCGAAACGGAGAAAAGGTACGGGCAAAAATTACTTTTGACTTGCCCGCCGATTGGAAAATCGCTTCTGCGGAAAAACCGGCGGGTGAAAATTCGTTTGAGGTAGATGACATCGAAAAAGCGATTTTTTATATCGGCAAAAACTGGCGACAGCGGGAAATTTCAACGGGCAATTCCAAATTGTATTTTATGATCACGGGCGAGCGCCAGTTTTCCGATTCCGAAGCTTTTCAAATGGCGCGCGAAATTTATGAGTTTTACGCGCGTCTTTTCGGCGCGGTTCCGAACAAAAACGCGCAAATTTACCTCGGAAAACTTCCGTCTGACGCCAGATTCGGGCGCTGGGAAGCGGAAACGCGCGGAGCGAATATAACGATTTTCTCAGCCGATATGGCTTTTAAAACTCAATCGCTGCAAAGGCTTCACGAACAGCTTCGCCACGAAATCATTCATCTATGGATGCCGAACGATTTGAATTTAAGCGGAAATTACGATTGGTTTTACGAAGGCTTCGCGCTTTACCAATCGCTGAAAACCGGCGTCGCGGTTAATCGTTTGCGGTTTGAAGATTTTCTCGATACATTATCGCGGGCGCACAGCGTCGATAGTTTGCAAAGCCGGAAAACTTCTCTCATCGAAGCGTCAAAAAATCGCTGGAACGGAGCGAACACGCAAATTTACGCGCGCGGAATGCTCGTCGCTTTTCTGGCTGACGTTGCTCTTTTGCGCCGGTCAAAAGGGAAAAATTCGCTTTCCGGCGTTTTTCGACGCATCTACTCGGAGCACCGCGCGTCGAATCCTCGCCGCGACGGTAATTCCGCTATTTTGAGTATTTTAGAATCCAGCGAAGAACTTCGCCCCGTCGTGGAAAAGTATATAAAGGGCGCTGAAAATATCAATTGGCAAACAGAATTGGAAGCGTTCGGCATCGAATCCGCAGAAGAAAACTTTCAGACAAAATTAAAAGTTAAAGCAAAACCGAATAACCGGCAAAAGGATTTATTGGACAAGTTGGGATATAATAACTGGCGCAAGCTCTCGGAAAACTCAAGATGAATATAAAAAAGTTGAAGGTTAAATTTTTATTGCTGGCGGCATTTTGCTTTATCGGATTGACGCAAACCGGCTGCGGCGTATTTGATGAAGCGCTCAATAATGTTTCGAGTCTCGTCGGTCTTAGCGAGACTGCGACCGTTATCGCCAACACGGCGCAGATTCGCAGCTCTTACGCCGTCGTCGCCGCCGATCTTTTGGAAGTGAAACGCGGCGATAAACTCGAAGTTTTAGAACAGATCGAATTCGAAAAAATTCTCTGGCTCCGCGTTCGCGCCAGTGATGAAGACAACACGGAAGGCTGGATCGAAGCGCAAAACGTCATTACGAGTAATTTGCTCGAAAAATCGAAAGCGCTCGCCGCTGAATTCAAGGATTTGCCGCCGCAGGCTGCCGGACAGCTTCGCGCGGCTTCAAATCTGCGGCTTGCGCCGGATATGAAAAGCGAGAATCTTTTGTTCAAACTCGCCAACGGTTCGACTTTTGAAGTAATGGATTGGAAATTCGTGCCGAAAGAACAAAACGCAGCGGAAGTGGATGATTCGGCGAAAGGCGAACAAAAACAAGCCAAAACTTTGAAAAACGAAGAGATCGAAGCGGCGAAAGAGATAGGAGAACCGGAAAAATTAGACGAAAAATATGACGTCTGGTATCAGGTGCGGCTTGATCCTTCGATTTCGCCCGCGCCGGCAGGCTGGCTTTTCGGCAGGCAGGTCGAGCTGCAGGTTCCGAACGATATTATTTTCTTTCAGGAAAACGACAAAAAATTCGTCACATGGTATCGTCTCGACAACGATACGAGCGAAAAAGGCGCTTCGAAAGATACGACAAAATCGGCAACGCCCGGCAGCTGGATTATTTTAACGCGCACGAATATCGTCAAAGCGATTGACGGCGTCGAGCCCGATTTCGACGGTATCATCGTGCTCGGTTACGACAAATACGATCAAAATCATTACTCCGTTTACCGGTCGGGCAGCGGCGTTCTCTGGGGACTTTTGCCGTTGAAAGTAGAGGGTACGGGCGACAACAAATCTTTTTCCGTTCAATTGCGAAACAATAACGGTGAAATACAGGAAAAACGATTCGTTGTTTTTAAGGATAAAAACAGAATGCGCCTGACTCCGCCCGAAGATATGGCGCAGTACGAATCGAAGCCGGTTCGGTAAAAATTAAAGATAGCGGAAACGTATAGAATCCCCGTTTGTAATAAAATTATTGTAATTTTTTACAAAAAATACTTAAATCAATAGTTTGGTGATTGCCGGCATAATAATTTTTGAAATTATTAACTTTATTGCCGGTTTTTCATTTAGAAAAATTTATGACGAGCGAAAATTACGATGCCGAAAGTCCGTTTCCGGAACCGTTTGAAATAGAAATTACGGATTCGATCGACTTACACGCCTTTGCTCCGCGCGACATAAAAACAGTCGTGGCGGCTTATCTCGAAGAAGCTTACAAAAAAGGTTTTCGGCTGGTCAGAATAATCCACGGCAAAGGCATCGGAGTTCAGCGCGAAGCTGTGAGAAAGATTCTGAGCGAAACCGAATTCGTTAAATCTTTCAAAAACGCGCCGGAGTTTTCAAGCGGATCTGGAGCGACGGTCGTCGAATTTAAATAACGAGAAAGCTTTATAAACTCAATAAATTCAAGGCGGGATCTTTAATGAAAATTTTATTTATTGTATTGGCAATTTTATCCGGGCAAATTTGCGTCCGGGCGCAGGAAACTGACCGTAAAGCCGAAATGACTGACGTTCAAACGTTAGAATACACAAATTTGCCCGAAAATAATTTTATCGAATCCGGGACTCCGGCTGCGGAAGAGGGCGGGCAATTCCAAAGCACCGCGGAGCCGAATCTCCAACTCGAACGAATTCTCAAACTCGAACAGGAAAAAACGCAGTTGGAAAGCAAAATAGAATACAAACAGCCGGAAAGTGGAAAATCTTTGAGTAAAATGATCGGAGATTTCAATAAACCGGCTGTTTTGCCGGGTGTTTATAAAAGTTTTAATGAAAAAGAAATTAATGAAGAAGATGAAAGTGAAGTCGAAGTAAAAGAAAAATTTCACTGGAAGCCCGCTTTGGTTCAATCGGGTGTTTTTCTCGGCATTCAGCACGGTTTTAGAATGACGCAGGAGAAAACCACAAAAGAGCTGAGAGGACCGTTTTTTAGCGATTGGGCGCGATCGATCAGAAAACTGCGCGGGTGGGAAGACGGCGACAGCTTTTTTACAAACTACATTGCTCACCCGGCGCAGGGCGGCGTTACGGGAAGAATTTTTATTAACAACAGCGATTCGGCGAAAAAACAGGAGTTCGGTAAATCGAAAAAATACTGGGAAAGCAGGTTCAAGGCGATGGCTTGGTCTGCGGTTTGGAGCACGCAGTTTGAATTGGGTCCGGTCAGCGAAGCTTCGCTCGGCAATGTCGGATTAAAACAAAAAAACGGGCACAGCACGATGGCTTGGGCTGATCTGATTGTAACTCCGGTCGTCGGCACGGCGGTTGTAATTGCAGAAGATGCGGTTGACAAGTATTTTCTGAAAAACTGGGTTGAGAAAAAGACAAAAAACAAATTTTTAATTAAGTTGTCGCGAAGCCTTTTTACTCCGACAACCAGCTTCACAAATCTTTTACGCGGAAGAATGCCCTGGAGACGCGGGAATCGCTTGCTGTAAGTCTATAAAATTACTTTTGATTGTAAAAATCACCTTTCATCAATCACGTCAGCCCAAATTTCCTCTTCTTCAAAGTCTTCGTAAAAAGCTTCGATCATTTCGCTTTGCTCGGAAATTTGCGCCTCGGATTCTTTCAGGCGTTTGGAAAGATACTGGCAGTGATGTTCTAATTCGTGAATTCGCTTGTGGCGTTCGCGGTCAACTCTTTCGAGGTAAATCAAATAGAAAAACTGCAAGCCGGCAACTCCGACCAGAGACAGCGAAAGACAAATTAAAACGTACAGCAACATATATTAAAGCCTGGCTGTTAAATGCCGAACACTAACTGGAAAACGCCACCGTCTCTAACCTTCGATTTCCGGCATCTGACATCATTTTTAATGATTATACTCTTGACCTGCCGCAAAGGAAAAGTAAAAATTTAACTCAAATCAAAAAAGGAGAAAATATGAAAGAAGATATTATCAGCCTGATACCTGACGCGCCGCGCCTTGACCGGCGCGAATTTTTTGTAACTTCAATTCTGGCTGGCACTTTTGCTTTAGCCGTGCAGCCGATTGCCGCGCAAACGAAGATTACGACCGATGTTAAAGGACTGGTTGCCGGTGAAGTTAAAATTCCGGTGTCGGGCGGCGAAATTCCGGCTTATCGCGCGATGCCGGAGGCGAAGAACAAAAAATTTCCGGTCGTTCTCGTCGTTCACGAAATTTTCGGCGTTCACGAATGGATTCAGGACGTGTGTCGCCGCTTCGCCAAATTGGGTTATATGGCGATTGCTCCTTCGCTTTACGCGCGGCAGGGCGACGTGACGCAGATGAAAAATATTCAGGAAATAATCAGGAATGTCGTCGCTAAAGTGCCGGACGCGCAGGTTATGTCGGATTTGGACGCGACGGCTGACTGGGCGAAGAAAAACAGCGGCAACACGAAAAAATTATCGGTAACGGGTTTTTGCTGGGGCGGGCGAATTACATGGCTTTACGCGGCGCACAATAAAAACGTCGATGCGGGCGCCGCCTGGTACGGCGGTTTGGTTCCGAACGAGCGTTCGCCGAGAAACCCGAACCAGCCGAAATTTCCGATCGACGTCGTTAAAGACTTAAAAGCTCCGGTTTTAGGGCTTTACGGCGGGCTGGACACGGGAATTCCTCTTAATACCGTGCAGCAAATGCAGGAAGAATTGAAAAAGGCGAAATCCGAGTCTGAAATCGTCGTCTTTCCGAATGCCGACCACGGTTTTCTCGCCGATTATCGCCCGAGCTACAATCGCGAATCATCCGCGGACGCATGGAAACGCGTCCAGGAATGGTTTAAAGAACACGGCGCGGCTTAAAGTAAACAGAGGAAACAGAGGAAATAAGCGAAAAAGCAAACAGCAAAAACAGCAAACAGCAAACAGCTAAAAGGCGGCTTTTATTGTATCTTTGTAGTTTGCGGCAATTTCAGCTTTTCTGAGTTTTACGGCTTTTGGATTTTTATATTTAGATTATGACAACTGAAAATTTACAACTCGTCTACACGCTTCTTTGCGACGACGTTCGGCTGGAAATGGGAAATAAGATTTCCCTGATGGGAGTTTTTCAAAACATAATGGTTGAAAAACTCCCGGTTTCATTGATTAAGTTCGCCGTCGTCAACCACTGGCGCGGTAGCGGGACGCATCAAACCGAGGTTCGTATTTTATCGCCGGACAAAAACAATCTGATCGTTACGTCGCAGCCGACCGGAATCGAACTGGCGCCCGGGGGCTTTTCCGATAACGTCAGCTTTTTCGTCAACGTCGTTTTTTCAACGCCCGGAACTTATTGGGTTCAAACGATTGCCAACGCTCGCGTCGTAGACGAGTTTCCATTGATTATCACTGATGCGGGATCAATTACAGGAGTGCAAACTGCCGAGGAAATTTCAGAAACGGTTAATTGAGAAAAAGAAATGTGAATAGTGAGAGATAACGGCTGACGGGAAACAAGAGATGGATAAAATCTTTAAACGTTATTTTTACTATTCACTTCCTTTACGGTTCGTATCAGCCGTTGCCTGTCACATACTTTATTGCTTTTCTATATTTAACGTCAGAGCGAGGCGATAGATTCCAGCGCTGTCGACTTCGATTTCTTTGCTTGTCGAGGCGTCTTTGAGTTTTGCGGTCAAACGCAGTTTGGCTCCGCCTTCGGGCTGTCGAAACGTAAATTCGCCGCTGACATTCGTATAAACGCCGCCGATTTTGCGAGTCGAGCCGTCGGAATTTATTTTTTCCAGCGTAACTTCGGCTCCGGTCACGCTTCGCCCGTCCTGGTTGAAAACGCTTCCTCGAACCTGCACCAATGTTCCCTGATCGACCGCTAAAATCAAGCGATCCGGCAGATCGCGCATTTTATTTTTCTTGACTTCGACGTTGTAAAGAATGCTCGCACTGTAGCCTTTACCGTCGAAAACCAGGTTGTAAAGACCGGATTCCAATCCTTCTATCGTGAAGTTTCCTTTGCCGTCGGATTTTACGGTTTTTACATCTTTATCTTTCTGCCGCGCGGTAACCGTTACGCCGCTGATGCTGTCGCCTTTCGCCGTGCGAATTTTTCCTTTTAACCCGCCCGTCTGAGCGAATACGGAAATCGAGGAAATAACGAAAATCGCGATAAACAGGATGTGTTTTTTCATAGGTGTTTAATTAAAGAAACTAAAAAAAATAAGCCGCCGGCAATTAGATGTAATTACCAACGGCTAAACGCTTGTTTTTATAAAATTTACGCGTTGGCGGTTTCAGTTTTCAATTCTTCCCGGAATTGTTCCGCAACATCATTGATGATGTCTTCGAGCTTCCGGGTTGGCTGGTAACCGATCAATCGGCGGGCTTTATCAAGACTCGGAACGCGCCGCTGCATATCTTCGAAGCCTTCGCCGTAAGCTTCCGTATAAGGAATATAACGAATCTCGCTTTCGCTGCCGGTCATCTCGATGGCTTTTTCGGCTAATTGTTTAATGGAAACTTCTTCGTCGTTGCCGAGGTTTACGACTTGTCCGAAGCATTCGGTCGATTCCATAACCCTTGTTAAGCCTTCGACGACGTCGGAAACGTGCCCGAAACAGCGCGACTGCGTTCCGTCGCCGTGAACGACGAGCGGTTCGTTCTTGATGGCTGATCTGACGAAATTCGGCACGACCATTCCGTATTGTCCGGTTTGGCGCGGTCCGACCGTGTTGAATAATCTGACGACGACGACCGGCAGGCGCGTTTCTTTCCAGTGCGCCAAAGCCAGGAATTCATCGAGCGTTTTCGCGCACGCGTAAGCCCATCGGTGTTTGTCGGTCGAACCGGTCAGCAAATCGTCGTCTTCACGAAACGGAACCGAAGCGCCTTTGCCGTAAACTTCCGATGTGCTCGGCACGAGAACGCGTTTGCGGTAGCGCGAGCAGAAACCCAAAACGACATCCGTGCCGCGAAAAATCGTTTCGATGGTTTTTACCGGGTGTTCCATGATCAGTTTTACGCCGACCGCGCTCGCCATATGAAAAACTCTGTCCGTTTCGCGGATCAGTTCTTCCATCAGCTTCTCATTCAAAACCGTGTCGATTATCAGGCGAAAATTTTCTTTGCCTTCGAGATGCTCGACATTTGAATATCGACCGGTTGATAAATCGTCTATCACGGTAATTTCGTGCCCTTCACCGATCAGTTTATCGGCGAGATGGCTTCCAACAAAGCCCGCGCCGCCTGTAATTAATATTTTCATTTGTTTCTTCTGGTTCGGATTCTTTTCTAATTCTCTTTTTTAAACGCTATTTAATTTAAAGGCTTTTAAAACTTTTGCGTTTATTCCCGTTCTTTTAATTATGTTTTCGCGCTCGCGTTTTTCAAAGTTCCGACTCGTTTCGCGAAATACGCGACGGTTTTTTTCAAGCCTTCGGCAAGCGGAATCGTCGGCTGCCAGTTTAATAAATTATTTGCTCTTTCAATATTCGGCTGGCGCTGTTTCGGGTCGTCCTGCGGAAGCTCGAGATGCGTGATCTTTATTTCCTTCCCGACCGCTTTCGCCACTTCGTTCGCCAGCTCGTTCATCGTAAATTCACCCGGATTGCCGATGTTTACGGGTAAATGAATATCTTCGGCTTCGGCGTTCATCAGACGAATAATTCCTTCGACCAAATCGTCGACATAACAGAACGAACGCGTTTGTTCTCCGCTGCCGTAAACCGTCAGTTCATCGCCGCGCAGTGCCTGAACGATAAAGTTTGAAACCACGCGACCGTCATTTTCCAGCATTCGCGGACCGTATGTATTGAAAATGCGAACGATTCTCGTATCGACCTTGTTTTGCCGGTGATAATCCATCATCAGGGTTTCAGCCAGACGCTTGCCTTCGTCGTAACAGCTGCGCAGTCCGATCGGATTGACGTTTCCCCAGTAATCTTCGGTTTGCGGATGAATATTCGGATCGCCGTAAACTTCGGAGGTCGAAGCCTGCAAGATCCGCGCTTTTACGCGCTTTGCCAGCCCGAGCATATTAATCGCGCCCATCACGCTGGTTTTAACTGTTTTGACCGGATTGTACTGGTAATGAACCGGCGACGCCGGACACGCCATATTGTAAATCTGGTCAACTTCGAGCAGTATCGGCTCGATTACGTCGTGGCGAACCAGCTCAAAGTTTTTATCGTCGAGCAGATGCCGTATGTTTTCTTTTCGCCCTGTATAAAAATTGTCGAGACAGATGACTTCATTGCCTTCCGCCAGAAGCCTCTCGCAAAGATGTGACCCGAGAAAACCCGCGCCGCCCGTGATTAATATTCGCATAAGTATGTTTTTAGAAGAGAAAAAAGGAATTGAGATTTGACGGTTTTATTTTCAAATTTCATTTCTCATCAAACAGTTATTGTAAGTATTTTTCAAACAACGTCAAAATTACTTTGAATTAGTTTGCCTTTTCTTCAGATATTCTGAAATTTTTTGATATGTTTGGACGGACGCGAACTGTTATAATTTTAAATGAATTATGCCTGATAAAAACAAAAAGAATGATTCGTTTTCTGAAGAAAAACCCGATTCGCGCGCCGAGAAAGACGTGAAAGAAGATTCGTGGAGCGAAGACCAGAAAAACCGAAACTATTATTACGACGACGCGAGCGGCTACCAGGTTTATCTTCCAGGCGAAGATGACGACGACGAAGAAGATAAACCCGGTTCGTAAAAGTATTGGTAAAAGAAATTAAAAGTTAAACGGCAATTTACGCTCTATTTAGATCGCGGCGCGGTCGGAAGAAAGCGATTCATTGAATCGTAGATTTGCAGATAGATTTTTGTCTCGCGCGGAATCAGCGTCATCCAGTTTTCGCCGCCGCGTTTAATATAACCTGCAAGCTTCGCCGGGTTTGAATTGTAACCGGCAGCCATTAATTGAAAATCGGCTGCGATTCCGCTTTCGAGCGCGCCGGAAACGGTCGGGCTCGCCATTAAATCGTTCCAGGTCCACTGCA
>JAOAPX010000065.1 GCA_025463125.1 Acidobacteriota bacterium
CCGCCAGAGCTTTACATAGCGCCCAACAAAACCGGCGCGAGCGAAACTGAAATTAAGCAAATTACCGTTTCGCCGACCGACGAATGGCGCTCGCACAACTGGATCGAGCCGCCGATCGTTTCGTTCAAAGCGCGTGACGGAGCGACCGTCTATGCGCGTCTCTACAAACCGAAAAACTTCAAAAAAGGCGGACCGGCGGTGATGTTCGTTCACGGTGCCGGTTATTTGCAAAACGTTCATAACTGGTGGAGCAATTATTACCGCGAATATATGTTTCATCATTTATTGATGGAAAAAGGTTACGCCGTGCTGGACGTCGATTATCGCGGTTCAGCCGGTTACGGGCGCGATTGGCGCACGGGAATTTACCGTCATATGGGCGGCAAGGATTTAACCGACCACGTTGACGCGGCTCAATATCTAATTAACGAGCACGGCGTCGACGCGAAAAGACTCGGCATTTACGGCGGCTCTTACGGGGGATTTATTACATTGATGGCGATGTTTACAACGCCGGACGTTTTCGCCGCCGGCGCCGCTCTGCGACCTGTCACCGATTGGGCTCATTACAATCACGGCTATACGTCTAACATTTTAAATATGCCGCAAAACGATCTCGAAGCTTATAAACGAAGCTCGCCGATTTATCACGCGGCGGGCTTAAAAGGCGCTTTGCTGATCTGTCACGGAATGGTCGACGTTAACGTTCATTACCAGGACAGCGTTCGGCTCGCGCAAAAATTGATTGAATTGCGCAAAGAAAACTGGGAACTCGCGGGTTATCCGGTTGAAGATCACGGTTTCGAACAGCCGACAAGCTGGGCTGACGAATATAAGCGAATTTTCAAATTGTTTGAAACGAATCTTCAGCCGCCTGTAAAAACTGCATCGCGCGGCGGAAAGTAAAAGGGCAATTTTATTTATGCGGGATCAGTCCGATCCGGTAAATATGCGTTTATAATGGTGAAGGTTCTTTCGAAGAGCGCGAGCGCAACGCCTGCGCTCTTCGCGCCGGCAAGTTAAGTTTTTATTTTATATAGATGGATTTTAATTGATTTTCCAATGCAAGAAATTATTTTAGACGGTGAAAACCTCACATTCGAGCAAGTCGTCGCAATCGCATACGGAAATGCGAACGAGCCGCGCGTTGTTTTGTCGGAGAAAGCGAAATTGCAGGTAAAGCGTTCGGCAAACGCCGTTCAGAAATTGCTCGAACGCGGCGAGATCGCTTACGGCATCACGACCGGTTTCGGCGCGTTCAAAGACAAGATTATCTCGCTCGAAGAAGTTGAATTATTACAAAGAAACATCGTCGTCAGCCACGCCGTCGGCGTCGGAAACCCTTTTGACATACCGACGACGCGGGCGATTATGCTGATCCGCGCCAATACTTTAGCGCGCGGGTTTTCCGGTATCAGGCTGGAAACTTTAGAGCTTTTACTTGAATTTGTAAACAAAGGCGTCCATCCGGTTATTCCCGAAAAGGGAAGTCTCGGCGCTTCGGGCGATCTCGCGCCGCTCGCGCATATGTCTCTGCCGCTGATCGGCGAGGGCGAAGCCGTTTACAACGGTAAACGCCTTTCCGGACGCGAAGCTTTAGCCGAAGCCGGACTAAAGCCTATCGTTCTCGCCGCGAAAGAAGGACTCGCGCTGACAAACGGGACGACGATTATGACCGCCGTCGGTTTGCTCGAAACTTGGAAAGCGATTCGCCTCGCGAATTTAGCCGACATTGCGGGTTGCCTGAGCCTGGAAGCTTTAAACGGGACGATGATGGCGTTTGACGCGCGGATTCACGCGCTGCGCCCGCATCCGAGGCAAATGCAGTGCGCGGAAAATTTGCGAAGTATTTTGAGCGGAAGCGAGTTCACGCGCGAATTCGACGCGACTAACGTGCAGGACGCTTATACTTTGCGCTGTATGCCGCAGGTTCACGGCGCCTGCCGCGACGCCGTCGCTTACGCCGAATGGCTTTTAAAGCTTGAATTAAATTCGGTGACGGACAATCCTTTGATTTTCTGCGATGAAAACTGCGAAAACATCGACGTCGTTTCCGGCGGGAATTTTCACGGCGAACCGCTCGCGCTCGCTTTCGATTATATGGCGATCGCGCTTTCCGAACTCGGAAATATCAGCGAGCGCCGCTTGATGCGTCTGACCGACGAAGCTTCGAACGCCCACGTTTTGCCCGCGTTTTTAACCGAAGAAGGCGGACTCAATTCCGGTTTTATGATCGTGCAATACACGGCGGCGGCGCTTTGTACGGAAAACAAAATTTTGTCTCACCCGGCTTCGGTCGATACGATTCCGACCTCGGCAAACGTCGAAGATCACGTTTCGATGGGCGCTACTTCCGCTTTAAAGTTGCGGCAAATTGCCGAAAACCTCGAACAAATTATCGCGCTCGAGCTTTTCGCCGCCGCCCAGGGAATTGATTTTCGTAAAAAACGAATGGGCGCTGACAAAAAGCTGGGCAGAAAAACGCAGCCGGTCTATGATCTGATCAGAGCGAAAGTGCCTTTTATCGAGCGCGATACGGTAATGTATCCGCATATCGAAAGCGTCAAAAAAATCGCCAGGGAAATAGATATAATTGAAATCGCCTGCGAATAAAGGCGAAGCGAAAATGAAATTTTACAAAGTTTTAGAGCAAAAATTAAAAGCGCGAAATACAAGTCTTAAAAACTTTTACGATTCGGCAAACCCCGTCGAAAAACGCATTTTGGAAGAATACGGCGCGATTTTCGTCGCAAGCGAAAAGGTGAAAATCCCGCCAGCCGTAATTTTTTCGAATGAAGACGAAGTTGCGGAATTTCAGGCTGGTCTGCAAATCGCAAAGGAAAACATCGGCGGCTTCGAACTCGAATTACAAAAGGCGGCAATGAAAGCTTTAACCGAATCGATCCGCGAAGCCGAAGCGGAAAATTTAACGATCACGCCGCGCGGAGCCGATTCGGCGCGGCGAAATTTCGCGCACACGATCAATCTCTGGGCGAGCCGCGTCGAGCCGGCGCTTGAACATTGGACGAAAGAAGGGAAATTGACTTTTGTCGAAGCCGAAAAACTGCGCGCCCTTTCTCCGCTCGAACAGGTTCCGGAAGTTTTTAAACTCGAAGAAAAAGGAGTTTTTTTCAGCAAAGATTTATCGAAATCAATCGTTTACTCGGTCGCGCCGCCCGGAGCCTCGCAGCATCTATCGCTTTTAGCGTTTGATGTCGCCGAATTTCGAAACGCCCGCGTGCGTGAGATTTTAGCGGCAAACAGCTGGTTTCAAACGGTCGTTTCCGATCATCCGCATTTTACTTATTTAGGAGTAAATGAAAGCGAATTGGAAGATTCGGGGTTGAAAAAAGTAGAAAACCGCAGCCAGACGTTTTGGATTCCGGACATCTAAATTCGATTGTTTTTAATTCTTTCGCAATTTACAAGGACAAAATAAAAAGGCAAAGCCTAAACGGCTTCGCCTTTTTATTTTAGTGCCTGAGCTAATCTTCTTTGATTAATTAAGAATCTTAGCCGTAACGCTCTTGGTCAGCGGGTTAACCGTAAAGCGGATTGATTTAATCACGCTTGTCGGTGCCGCTGCGCTGCTCGAGCTGCCTCCGGGCGACGTGGTTCCGGCGTTTTCGTTCGGCGAACCTTGCGGTAAAAGCTGGTTGCTGACGATTGTGTAAGCCGTCGGACCGCTTGCCCATCCGAGAACGCGCAGAATGTATTTCGTGTTCGGTTTAACAGCGGACGAAACGCGTTCGTTAGCCGTAGCCGAAGCCGAGCTTGCAAGAACTTGTCCGTCAACCGTTCTCAGTTCGAAATCGAGATCGACGGTCGTTGCGCTTAAAGTGGCGTCAAGGACAAAAGCGTCGGATTTCGTCGTGATTTCCACATCGTCCCAGGTTATACCTTTGAAGAGCGGGTCGCCCCAGGTCGCGCTTGCTCCGCCGATTGAAGTCGGTTCACCGGCAACGAGCGCGCCAGTTCTCTGTTCGCTGAAGATCGAATAAACGACCGGCGGCGGCGGATTGTCCGTGCCGTCAGGACTTTGTGTTCCGGTTCCGCCGACCGATCCGGCAAAAGCGTTACCGATAATCTTCGCGTCGAAGGTAAACATCTGAGCCGCCGGATCGTTAAATTCAAGCCGTTTGGCATTCGATGTCGCCCCGAGAGCCAGCGATTGATTGTAGACGAACGTGTTTCCGTTTACATCGGCATTTTTAACCGTTACGGTCGGATTTGAAATGCTCGTGATCTGGAATTGGATCGGCGCATAGATTGTTTTGTCCGTGCTTAAAGCGCCGCGGGCATTGGTCAATTTATTGTCGAACGCCATCACTCCGTTGTTAAAGCTGATGTTCGAGATTGCCGAATCAACCTGTGCGGTCAAATCCTGCTGAACCGTTGTCGGGCGCGCGCCGCCGGTTAAGTTTGAGAATCCTACCTGTCCGGTCGGGTTGACACCGATTGCGCGAACAGCATATTCGTGGTCAAAAAGGTTCGAAATGCCAGCCGGCGAGAAAACTTCCTGAATCTTACCTTTATCTTCGAAGCTGGTTTGATTGCCGTTGACGAAACCTACATGGCGGAAACCGGTCGTCGAGTCGTCGCCGTCGGCGAATTCGCGTTTGCCGTTCGGCTGGCGACGATTTTCAAAACCGACTTTGCGCTTTAGAATCTGGTAAGCTAAAACGCCTTCCGAACCCGTCCAGCTAACTTGCAGGCTTTTCGCGGTTGCCGGTGCGACCTGAACATTTGTCGGCACTGCCGGCGCGGCTTGTTCGCCTGCAAATGGCGTAACCCGAGTTGAGATGGTTGCTTTACCGCCTGAAACTTCGAGAGCGTTAACGCCCATTTCGTGCGCGGCAAAGATTTGCTCGATCATTGCGCGATGTTTTCCCGGAGCGTCCGGGTCGGTTGTATCGGTTGAATAAAGCATCTGGTCGGCAACGATCATTGCGTCGCGCGCTTTGACCATCGTGTCCGGCGATGTCGTGCCGAGAATATACATCGAGCCCAAGAAGTTTCTTTCGAAAATTTCCGTGCCTTTCGTAATTTTCTTTTCGGCTTTGCCGTCTTTCGCCTGCGGACGTTTGTAGGTCGAGTTTTGCGGATACATGCGATTAAACATTTCGCGAATATCCCACATTGTCGACATATAGATTTCGCCGTCGTAATGTTCTTCAAATTCCGCCGCGGCGCTCCACGTGCCGATGTCCGAATATTTTAAAGTTGATTTGGCGCTGCGAATGTACGCGATCGAATCCGGGTCGCGTCCGATATCACGATAGCGCTGGCGCAGTTTGAAAGCGTTGACGACGTAATCGCCGAGGCTCGGGTTGTCGGTAATGGTGAACGCCCACATATCGGCTTGACCTTCATTGAGCGCGCCGCCTTCCGTGCCTTCGAGACCGGCGATCGGCGAAGTAATGGCGTGCATTCCTTCGTGGTAGGGAACTGTTCCTTCAAGCGCCAGATCATTGAATAAAAAGCCGTGACCGTAGGAAGTCGGGTTAACGACAACCGGCGATTTGGTAGCCGTGACGCCTTCGATGATGCTGGTCAGGTTCAATGCGAAAGCATTGTCGAGTCCGAGAACTTTTTGCGCAAATTCCGGGTCGGTCGGCGGCGGATAGCTGCCTCCTGAAAGCGGAGTTAAAACGTTCGGGATATGAACGGTTGCCGGAAGCGGCGTTGTTTTGTTCGGATAGTTGTCAGGGAAGCTGCCCTGCGAACCGAATGTTCCTTTATCGCCGCCGATGTGCAGATAATCAACGTATTCGAGCAGGTAAGTCGTGAAAAAGAAAGCGTTGATTTCGTCCTGGTGTTCGGCAGGCTCTGCAAATTGATCGATTTCATTTGTGCGAGCTTCGAATTTCGTCGGATCGTCGGTGCGGAAGTGCCATGTTCCGAGAGCAGCCTGCGCAAACGGCTGTTTTGTTGCCAGAACGTTGTTAACGACCGTGTTGGTTCCGGTCAGCGTGCCGTTCAAACCGGTGGTGACGTTTTGCGGATCGAATTTGCGAAGCGTGACGCGTTCCTGTCCGCAGGGCGTTCCGTTGCAATCGCTGATGATACCTTTGTTTTTCAGCTCGTCCGTGATGGTCGGATATTTAGGATAGATGTCAGCCGTAAAAGGCAGCGCGCCTTGTGTTTGATAATTGACAAAGTCTTTGCGAGCGATAACTTCGCCGGTGTGCGCGTCAACCGAGATCATATAAAGACCGAACGGATTGGTTGAAAATTTCGCGACTTTCCAGATAAGACGATAACCGTCAGCCGTCGGATAAACGCCGAGCTGCGGTTCGAGATTGTTGATCGGCGCTGCTTGTTCTTTCAGGTGATCCAAACCTGTTTTAAGAAGATTCATTACCGCGTCAGGAATATTTGCCTGAAACTTCTGCAGATCGGCATCAGCCGCCTGGCGAGCCTGATCGGCGCTTAAGCTCGGTTGTGTGTTGACGTTAACATCGCGGAAAAACGGTCCCGAAGCCATAATAACCTGATTATTGGCGTTTAAGACCAAACCGATACCGCCGTCGGCAACCGGAATGCCGTTGAAAGTTTGCTGAAAGCGAATAAGAGTTCCGCCGAGAGCTTCTTTCTGGCTGAAAACTCGAACGTTATTTAAATCGGAAATACCGAAAAGCGCTGCGTTCTGATTTAAGAAAGCGCGACCGGCTTCTTCCGGCGTTCCTGTAAACGGTTCGCTCGCAAAATCATACATTGTGTCGGGCGACCCGCCGAAACTGTTCCAGCGAACCGTCATATTCGGCGCGTTTGCAGCCGTTTTCAAATTGTTTAACGCGGCTGTCTGTTCAGCCGTCATCTGGCGCAAGTTCGCCAGACTGTTCGTTAAATTTAAATCAAAATTCGGCGCGGTGCGTTTATACATTTGCGCAATCGGGTCGTTTGTCGCCTGAGTGCTTGCCGATACGCTCGTCGTGCCGTAAGGGAAAACCAGTGCGGTTAAAATAATTGCCCAAACTAAAAAGCTGGCTGTTAGTTTAACCAATGTATCTTTCTTCGTTTCAATGCCTCTCATTTGTCTATCTCCTGGAAAAAGTGTTTCGAGTAAATCTGATGGTCTAACTTTAATCGCTTGTTCTTGAGAAAGACTTGATAACGGTTTTTTTAGACTTGAGGTTAACTTGAGAACAAGCGAAAGCGTTTTAATATGAATGATTTGGCGATTCAATAACTTGAAAAGCCAACGCGGGCTTGAGCGTTGGCTCGGAGATTTTTTCAGCTGGTTTTTCAATAAACTCAAAGCTTTATTTCCTCGAATTTAAAGCTTGAGCAATTTAATCAACGAATTTAATTAACAAATTGAAACGGAAAAAGCTCGGTCGCTTTAAAAATAAAAAGGGCGGAAGTGAACCCTTCTGACACTTCCGCTCGTGCATTCGCCGAATTCCCCCAAACTCGGCGAAATTGTGTAAATCAAAGTAAAAGGCGAGGATTACCTTTTCGCCTTTTTACCGGGGAACCTTTTAACCGCCGATCGCGAACAACTGGCGATATTTGTTAAGTTTGGCGGCTAAAGTAGCGCGCGTAACCGTTGCGTTCGGCTCAACTCTCGGTCCAGGCAGAACCGTGAACTGTCCGGGAGCGGTTTGAATAACCTGTGCTTCGTATGTTTCGAGCAAGCCTTTGTTGATAGCCACCTGAACATATCCGCGCAAAGCGGCGGGAATTTGAGCGTTGTCGGAAATGACCTGCCCGTTTACCGTTACATTGGTATTTGCCAAAGCTTTTGCCGCGTTGTCGTCGCCGAGAGCGCGAACCAGCGCAACGGCTAAATCAATACGGCTGATATTTCCCGCCGGATTGAAAGTCGTGCCGGTAAAGGACATCAATCCTTTCGAAGCAAAGTTGTAGCCGCGAAGCGTCGAACCGTTTGCCGTGACGGCTTCGGCAATTGACGCAAGGTCGCCGGAAACATCGCCGAATTTCGGAGTCGCGCCCGCGACCTGTCGAAGATCCGTGTTTGCCAGCAGCGAGCGGGCGAAATCTTCGCGCGTAACGATTGAATCGGGACGAAATGTTCCGTCGGCGAACGTGTCGATCACGCGGCTCTTGATTGCCGCTTCGATTTGCTCTTTCTGAGCATGACCGTCAATGTCGGCTATAGTCGGAAGAACGTATTTAATTTGATTAACGATGCCGTCAACCGGTCCGGGCAAAGCCGCCTGCGTGGGCGATGAAGCCTGCGGAGCCGCCGTTAAGCCGCGAGCGCCGCGAATCTCAACCGTCCAAATGCCCGCTTCCGGACTTTGCACGACAACCTGACGTTTGCTTGAGCCGATTACAGGATAATCAATAGCGGTCGAATAATTAACTCCGCTCGGCGAAGTGATTCTCATCCCGACCAGGTTTCCGGTTCCTTCTTCGGCAGCCGTATCGACTTCGGCGAGAACGTCAAGAACGTTTACGCCCGGTTCAACGTTGAATGTTTTAGCATTGGTTGAAGCGGCGCCGGAGACCGCCGGATTAAAATCGATATGAAAAGCCTGCTGCGGTAAACGATCTTCGCCGAATTGCGCGTTGTAAGTTGTATCCTGCCAGTTGGCTCTGTAATTTCTCGAACGATTGTAAACCTTATCGACAGCCGCGTAAGCGTTGATATAACCCGCGCCCGCTTCGTAATCTTCATAACCGGGCATTCTCGATGCGGTTTCTGTGATGATCTGTTTGATTTCGTCCGGATTTAACGTCGGGTCGGCATCGAGCATTAAAGCGATTACGCCCGCGACATAAGGAGTCGCCATCGACGTGCCGGAAATTTGTGTGTAAAAAGGAACTGCGGAAGCCGGCAGTTCCGTGTCTGCGGTCGTTCCGTTAGCGGTTAAGTTCGAAGTTGCGCGAACCGAGATAATATCGGTCGTTAAGCCGAATCGAGCCTTGCTGCTTTCGAAAGCGCGCCCGTTGCCCGGCGCGGTGATCGTCGGCGCGTCATTGTCATTTGAAGGATTGTTGTCGCTTAAACGTTCGCTTTTCGGAGTTCCGCGCGACGAAAAATCCGCAACGCGACCGTCTTTCGTTCCGGCTGCGACGCCGATCACCCAGGGAGCCTGCGCATACGGGCTTAAAGTGTCTTTTGTCGCCCCGTCGTTGCCGCCGGCGAAAACCGATGTGACGTTTCGTTCATATAATTTGAAGCTGGCGATCATAAACGGGTGGTTCGGATTGTATTCACCGCCGCCGAGCGGACCGTAAGAATTCGTGGTGACGCGGATATTGTAGCGGTATTGATTTACCAGCGCCCATTCCCAAACGCCGATCGCGTTCAAAACCGAGATTCCAGCGCCGAGACCGCCGCCGATGATTTTTACGCCCGGTGCGACGCCCGGATAATTTCCGCCCGAGCGAGCGCCGGTTCCGCCGACTATGCCTGCGCAGTGTGTTCCGTGTCCGACCGTTTGATCCGTGTTCGGCACGTTTTCAACCGTTACGTTTGGAGTAAATCCGTTAACTGTACCGGCAGCCAGAACCGGGTGTATGTTCTGAATTACTTTTGTTCCGTACTGCAAGTCCTGATGCGTCGCGTCGACGCCCGAATCGATAACCAGAACTGAAAAATCGCCTGCGCCCGAAACCGGCATTCCGCCGTTGCGCAGCGTAAAATCACGGTCGGTTTGCAGTTTGTCAACGCCGCCGAGAACGCGCGCGTTGTTCATATAATATCGAAGCGGATCGTCAGACCAGATCGAGCGTACCGCCGAATTCGACGCCAGAGCGCGAACCTGCGCGACCGTCATCGGCTGAGCGACCATTCCCAGGTTCGGAAAAGTTTGTCCGCCCGTAATGCCGACGCTTCTTAAAACGTTTAAATGCGATTCCTGCAAGCCGTTATTGGTATTAAATGCCACGATAACCATTCCGAGACCGGCTTCCTCGGACAGCGTCGCCAGCTGCGAATGCAATTTCGAACTAAGCTCAGCAGCTCGCCCGTTTAATACCAGAACGCTCAATAAAACGAGCGCAAATGATAAACTTAAAAATCTGCGAATAAATTGATTGTTTCTCACCGCTTTTACTCCTGTTTCAGTTTCTGAAAAAATTGTTAATTTAGAACTTGAAGTCAGAATATATAAAAAGGTTTGAGAAATACTTGAGAGTGAAAATTCAAGACTTGAGGCAAACTTGAGAATAATTTTGAAATGAAAAAAGGCGGTATAAATGCCGCCTTTTTTTGAAAAAAACCGATGTTTTTATTAATCTTGCCCGATTAAATTCAAATTTTCCAAATTCTCGTTTACGGTTAAAACGCGGGGAGCGATTTGCCACAGTTTCGACCTGACTTCGATTGTCGCGGTTTTACCGACCGGAACGTTTTCAAAGCGATAAAATCCGAAAGCGTTTGTGGTTGCGGCGAATATTTCTCCGCTGCTGACGGTTAAAGTTACGCGTGCTTTTGAAATGCTCCTGCCCGCGGAAGTTAAGACCCGACCGCTGATCGAAGCATTCGCGGCGGTCGGCGGCGGCGCGGCTTTGACGATCGTAGCGGCTAAAGCCCAGGGCTGCCCGGTCGTCATCATCCAGCTCATGGTCGTTCCCAAAGGGCTTGCGGGCTCCGTGCTGCTTGCGCCGACATCGTAGGCGTTAAAGAAGAATCTTCTGCCGCGCGTGCATGTCGTTTCATCAGCCGGGTCGGCGCAAACCGTCTGTCCGGCGCCTCCGGCGAAATATCCGGCGTTAGGCGTCGATGAAAGAGCGTCGAAAACGATATCGCCCGCCGCCGCGCCTGTTCCGCTTATAAAAAGAATTGGAGCGGAGTCGGTTCCGGAAGCGGCGGCTGCATTAATAAACGGCGCGGTTTGGCTGACGCCGGTAAATGAAACCGAGTTGCCGGACGCGTGCGTTACGATGCCGGGAGAAAACGTGACCACGATATTATTTGCTCCTGCCGACGGGGAAACCATTTGATAAATTGCCACCTGGCGATTGACGTCGATGCTTGAAATAACGGGCTGCATCTCAGTCCCGTTGTTTGTTACGGATAAAATCGTAAAACTTGTTCCTGATAAAGGAGAAGTCGGCAAAGTCATCGGACACGGCGAAGGCGTGCATGACGGAGCGGCGGACGCCTGAGTCGTTGTCGAGATGCCGACAAAAAGCGCGCGATTCGGTCCGCTCCCGACATTGTGCGTCCAGGATAATTGTGATACGCCGACGGTATCGAAAGCGCCGCCCGCGCTTCTGCGGTCTTCAAAAACCTGCGCGTAATTCTGCGTTGTAAAAACGGCGAAGCTCAGCAAAAAAAGAACGATAAAGGAGTAAGCCGATTTTACAAGCGGAAATTTTTTAATCATTAATGTTTCTCCAAAGCCTAAAAAACAGGTTTATCTTTTTATATTTTATTTGAGTAATTCCTGAAAAGTTTTTTGAGTTTCCGGCGCCGGGGCGACACCGAGCTCTTTTTTCAAGAGTTCCTGAAGCGTTTCAAATTGCTCTTTTACCTTAGCACGTTTGCCCTGGGCTGCAAATATTTTCATTATCAGGCGATGAGCGTCTTCTCTGAACGGATCTTTTTGCAGGATTTCGCCGGAAAATTTAAGCGCGCTCGACCAGCTTTTTTCCGTGAAAGCGAGTTTTGCGAGCGCGTTTAATACGCGGGAATGCTGTTCGGCGTAATAATGCCTGCGCTCATCCGCCCAATCGTCGTAAACGCCAGCCATAAATTCGCCTCGATATAAATCATTCGCCTTTTCGAGATTTGTACGAAATGCTTCGGAATCTTTTTCGCGCTTGGATTTCTCGGCTTCGGCGACGGCGTTTTCAAAATCTTCCGTGTCGATCGAATAAGAAAGTTCGGGGTTTAATTGATAAGCTCCGTCGCGAAAAACGAGAAAATTCTGTTTAAAAGATTGCCGGCTGTTTAAGGCTTTGCGAATGTGAGAAATCGTCGGGTGAAAATTCTTTTCGATCGTCGCCAGGTCCTCGTCGCTCCAGAAAGTGTCGATTAAAACGTCTTTATCGACGCGCTTGTGTTTGCTGGTCGCGATGTAGCAGAAAATATCGCGCGCGCGCCGCGTCGTCCACGCGTCGGACGCGAACGGTTTCGATTTATCGCGAAATATTTCTACAAAACCGAGCGTGTTTAAGGTTAAATCGGTGACGGCTTCGGGCGCGTGAGCCGAAACTATCGATTGATCGGAAACCGCCGGTTCTTTTTTCGCCGATTCGCTTTCGTCTTTTGTGCCTTGAACAGCATTTTCGCGTAAATCCGGCGGCAGTTTTTCAAATATATCTTCATCGGCGAACATTTTCGGATTTTTTCTGATCTCGGAACGCAGCCAATGCTCGTAATCGAAACGCGCGGTCAAATCCAGAGTGCGCTGCAGCGCGCGCGTCATTTCCTTTCTGTTTCCGAGCGCGTAAAAGGCTTCGGCAAGCGTGAGGGATGCTCCGGCTTCATCGAAAAATAAATTCTGATCGTAGAAAAAAGCCGTTATTTCCTGCAGCTCTTCGATTAAATTGTCGGTTTCGCCCTGTGCGAGGCGAACGCGGCATAAATTGAGCCTGACGTTGTTGTAACCGATCTCGTTTCCTTTGTTTTTTCTTATTTCGAGCAGGTTTTCCCAGATTCCGCGCGCTTTTGCCGCGTCGCCGCGCATCATCAGAAATTTGGCGCGTTCATCTTCGAGCTCGCGGTCATACGGGTTAATATCGGCGTCTTCATAAGCTTTGCGAGCTCTTTCGTAAAATTCGAGCGTGTGCGGAAAATCGGATTTATCACGGTAAAGATTGCTGTAGGCTTCGAAAATCTCGCCGCGCAGAGATTTCAAATTATACAACTGGCAAATTTCCAAAGCGCGTTCCAGATGTTTTTCGGTTTCGTCGAATTCGCCGCGGTAAAGATGCAGGCGGGCGACGTTTAAGTGCCCGATCGCTTCCTGCGGCAGCGGACGCGCGCTTTTTTCACCGCGGAAAATGCGTTTGAACCAGCGCAAAGCCTCGCCGAAATCGCCGCGGAATCCAGCCGGAAGCGCCAGGTTATGCGTGATAAGGCGTATGTAATGCTCGTTTGATTGTTTTTCGGCAAGCTCGAGCGCGAGACGAAACTGCTGTTCAGCCTGCGTCCAGGAGCCTTGCGCGATCAAGCAAAGTCCGCGCGTGTTCGCGCATTTCAAATAAGTTTCCGAATTTTTATCAACAAGTTTTTCGGCTTTTTCCAGGTATTCGAAAGCCGTCGCGCAATTGTTTTTGCGTCGCGCGAGGCTGGCTAATGAATGCAGGGCTTCGGCTTCGCCGACATTGTCGCTCGTGTTCTCAAGCAGCTTGACGACGCGGTGCAGCAAGTTCGATGAGCGTTCGCCGTCGCCTTGCAGCCGCGCGATGTCCGCCAGATACAAAAGCGCACGGGGATGTTTTTCCAGAAATTCGAGCGGGATTTTATCGGCGATGATTTCTAAAGACGTAATAGCGCCGCCGGCAATCCATTCTCCGCCTTTCGCCGCGATTGTTGCCGCCGCTTTGTCGAAGTTTTCGGCTTCGAGCAGGAATGGCAGAGCTTTCTCCCATTGATTGCTTTCGAGAAAAAATTCTGCGATACGATTTCTTTCGGCGGCAATTTGCTCGCGACCGATTTCCGAGCGCAGACGTCTTTGCAGAAAATCGCGAAAAAGCGGGTGAAGACGGTATTCTTCGCTTTCGTGTTTTTCGCCGACGACCGACAAAAATACGTTTTTTTGAAAAAGCTCAGGTAAAACGGCAGAGCAGCGGCGATCCGGGAAAAGGCGGCTGCACACATTCAGCGGCAAAGATTCAAGCAGGGAAAGATGCATCAGCAAATCCTGCGTTTCCGAAGTTTCGCGCTGAAAAACTTCTTCGGCGAAATAATCGAAAATATCTTTTTCCGATTGCTGCAAAATTTTCCCGAGGTCAATCAGAGGCTTTTCCGAATTGGCGTAAATTTCCTGTTCGGCAACCTGCCGGACAAGCTGTAGAGCCGTAATCCAGCCGTGAGTTCGCTCGCGGTATTCGGCGATTTCTTTGTCTCCGAGTTCGACGTTCAGCGTTTGCCGGAAAAGTTCACGAACTTCCGAATCGTTAAAAAGCAGTTCGTCGCGCGTAATCACGAGCGCGGCGGATTGCGAGCGCCGGCGCATAATAGCGAGCGGCGGCAAATCCCTGGTCGTAATGATCAAATGGAACATGTCGGACGAATACTGCAAAAGCCTGTCGACGAGTTTATGCACGACCGTATCGCGCCCGATATGATGATAATCGTCTAATACTAAAATGAACGGCTGCTCGATATTTTCCAGTATTTCATTGAGAAGCAAATCCACGGCGCGTTCCGGAAAGCGGATCAACTCGTCGGTCGCTTCCGAGAGATACGGAAGAATGGTTTCGCCGAAAGCCGGAGCGAAGTTTTTGATTCCGTGTGAAATATAACCGAGAAAAACAAACGGGTCGGCGTCTGTGTAATCGAGTTGGTACCAAACTGTCCGGCGGTTTTGACTGCGAATAAAATCGGCAATCAGCGTGGTTTTTCCGCAACCGGCGTCAGCAGCGACCATTGTGACGGGCGAATTGAGATTTGATTTGAGTTTTTCCGTTAAACGCGGTCGCGGTAAAAAATCGCTAACGGCTCGCGGCTGCAAAAGCTTTGTCCGCAGAAAAAAATTCGGTCTTGACATTTCAATTAATTTGACGGTAATCGGTTCGGGTTCATCAAATTATGTCATAGCCGAAAGGAATTTGCGAGCAAAAAGCTCAGGCTGTTTCAGCCAGGGCTTTAAGCCGCGAAATTCTGCCGAAGGATTTCGCATGAGCCTGAGAAGCTGTTTCCGGCGGGTGTCCGTATTTGCGAAAAAGTTTTCGCGTTTCATCCATGTCGAAAGCCAGAATTTTTTCGTCCACCACGCCCAAAACCTGTTTAGAACGCAGCCGCCATAAAGGAAGCGGAGGCGCGCCGCGCGAAAGGATGAGCAGATGCGATTCCGGCGACAGCGAATAAAGCAAACTGTTGAAAAATGCGCCGAACCATTCCGAGTCAAAAATATAATGAGCGTCGTCGAGCACGATCAGGCTCGGTTTATCAGTTGCCGATGCGCAGAAATGTTCAAGAAAATTTTCGACCAGATTGGAAATTTCCGTGTCGTTCGGCGTCGATTCATTAAGTGTGACTTTTTGAATTTTCCGCCTTTTACTTTTATTTTCCAAAGCGGCGGAAAAATAAGCCGAGAAAATGTTCCAGTCTGAATCGGCGGAATCAGCCGAAAGCCACGCCACGCATTTGTATTTACGCGCAAACTGCGCGGCGAGAGCGGTCTTGCCGGTTCCGGCGCGACCGTTTATTAACGTCGCTCCGAATTGAGCCGAAGATTTTTCCAGCACTTCCATCAGACGCGGACGATCAAGATGGTTCTTAAACTTCGGAATCTGCATCTTTTCGGTAAAAAGATGCATCTCCTCGGTAAAAGATTGGCGTTTGTTAAACGAAGTGGAAGCGACTTCATTGTAAATATCCACACCGTTGAAATCAAAATTTTCGTGAAGTGAAAAAGTCATCGTCATAACACTGAAAAAAATATCAGTTAAGACTTGAGTAATACTTGAGTTATTTACAAGGTTTGGTAAAAAAAAATGAATTGGAGGCTCGAATCTCAAGTTTTTCTCAACCCGGCTTTTATAATATGAAACTCGACAAAGAATATATTATCTTTCTAAATATATTCTCTTTCTAACATAATATAAATAAGAACTAACCGACAATTGAAGGAGAAAAAACCTTGAAAAAAATGACAAAAATCATTTTAGGCATTAATTTAATTTTATTACTGAGCGTTTTCGCTTTTGCGCAAAAACAAAAAAATAATCCCGATTCCGTCGATTCGCCCGAACCGACAAAGCGCAAACAGGTCGCGGCAAACGGGAAGTCGGCAAATAATAACAAAGGCTCCGTTGTTCAGGACGGCACCGGAAAAAAAGTTTTACTCGAATCAGGATCAAGTCTCGAAGGTCAATTGCAAAGCACCCTCGACGTAAAGAAAACCGACATCGGCGATAAAGTTGTTTTGAAAACGACCAAAGCCATTAAACAGGAAGGTTCGGTAATCATTCCGAAAGGCACGCGTTTGATCGGAACGGTCACGGAAATTCAGGAAAAATCAAAAAATTCGCCGATGTCGAAAATCGGCGTGGTTTTTGAACAAATCGAAGGCAAAAACCTGAGCGCGCCGTTTACGGCATCTATAGTTTCGGTTTCGCAGATAGCTTCGCAGGCGAGCGCGGGCAGCTTATTCGATTCGGATCTTTCGGGGTCTTCCAGCTCTTCGGGCAGCGTTTCAAGAAGCGGATCCGCAAGCGGCGGTTTACTTGGCGGCGGAGGCGGATTGCTCGGCGGAGCAACCAATGTCGTCGGAAGCACTTTGAGCACGGCAACCAATACTGTCGGAGGAGTCGTTAACACGGCTGGACAGACGGTCGGCGGCGCATCTCAGTCAGTCGGCAATATCGTAAACGGAATTCGGATCACGCAATCGGCTAACGCTTCGGGCAGCGGCTCGACTACGCTTTCATCGGACAAGAATAATCTTCGACTGGAGAAAGGCGCGGTATTCCAGCTCCAATTGAACAAATCGATTGAAAGTCAGGAACAATAATTGCAGGACTTGCGGGGCGGGGTTGGAATTTAGTATTCTTTAAATAACCCGTCCCCTATAAATGTTCGATACCGATTCACTTTTCCGTTTTACTTGTAGTTAATTAATACAATTATTCGCTATATGAATATGAAAAAAGCCCTTGGTTTATTATTAATTTTCAGTTTAATGAGCAATGTGGCTCAAGCTGGCATTTCATTTGTTAAATCAAGCGGTATTACGCTCACAGGAGCGGATGGTATCACGTTTACCGGCGCCGACGGCATTACGCTGACCGGTGCCGACGGCATTTTAAATAGTTATAAAGCGAACGGCATCACGCTGACCGGCGCTGACGGCATTACTTTAACGGGAGCGGACGGCATTACTTTAACCGGAGCGGACAGTTCGACTTATGTAGGACCGAACGGTATCACTTTTACGGGCGCTGACGGCATTACCTTAACCGGAGCCGACGGCATTACATTGACGGGCGCCGACGGTATCACATTTACCGGAGCCGACGGCAAGCAATATCGCGCCGACTCATTCAGAGTCCAAAAACCGAGCGGCATCACTTTTACAGGAGCCGACGGAATTACTTTAACCGGAGCCGACGGTTTTACGCGCGGCGTTAATAACGGCGTTACTTTTACGGGCGCTGACGGCATTACGCTCACAGGAGCGGACGGCATTACATTTACTGGAGCGGATTCGCTGGTCGGAGTCCGGACAGATGGCTCGACTTTTACGATTACTCATCCGAACGGCGTTACTTTTACCGGCGCTGAAGGCATTACCTTAACCGGAGCCGACGGCATTACATTGACGGGCGCCGACGGAATAACGTTTACCGGAGCCGACGGCATTACACTGACCGGCGCCGATAACGGAAACGGCACGTCAAGCGTAAAAATCGGTCTGCAAAGCATTTCTCCGGAACTGGCGGTCGCGCTCAACGAAGCGACTGACGACAGCAATATCAATGCAATAATCGTTTTTCATCAATATCCGTCGCAAAGCGACATCGAAAAACTTCAGCAAATCGGAATTTTGGGCGGAACGCTTTATAAAGTTCTGCCGATGATTTCCGTTTCGACAACGCGCGCGAATTTAATCGCCGTTTCACAACTGCCGCAGGTACGCTCGATTTACGGAAACCGGACTTTGGATTCGACATCCGATCCGTACTTTAAAACCACTCAAATCCAGAGAGTTCAGGCTGACAGGGATTTACAGGTAAAAAACGGCGGGATGCCGGTGTCGGGGCGAAATGTGACGGTTGCTGTCCTGGACACGGGCGTAAATGCCCTCCATAACGATCTAGCCGGAAAGGTCGTGCAAAACGTTCGTTTAGCTGATTCACATAGCTCGCCGCTCGGCTTTCTCCATCCTAAACCGATTGAAAACCTTGTAAATACGGACCCGGTCAGCGGACACGGAACTTTCGTCGCCGGGGTCATTGCCGGAAGCGGCTCTTCTTCAGGCGGAAAATACAACGGTGTCGCTCCCGGATCTAATATTTTAGGTCTTAGCGCGGGCGATCTGAACTTATCGTTCGTATTGGCGGGATTTGATTATTTGCTTGAACACGGCGCTTCCTACAACGTTCGCGTCGTCAATTGCAGCTTTTCAGCCAGCACGGTTTTTGATTTTAACGACCCGGTAAATATCGCAACCAGGCTTTTAACCGACAAAGGCGTAAATATTGTGTTTTCAGCCGGTAATTCCGGCTCCGGCAACGGAACGCTGAATCCTTATTCGATCGCTCCGTGGGTCGTCGGCGTCGGCGCAACCGACGAAAAAGGAAAATTGGCGAGTTTTTCTTCGCGCGGCGTTTTAGGTAATCCGCTGCAGAAAACATCGCTTGTAGCTCCGGGCGTCAATGTCGTCAGCTTAAGAAGCGCGGCGACGCAAACCGGCACTCTCGGAGTCGCGGTCGGCACCGACACGCAAAGATTAACTCCCGGCGAACTTCCGTTTTACACAACCGCGAGCGGAACTTCCTTTTCCGCGCCGCAAGTCGCGGGCGCAATTGCCCTGATGCTTGAGGCTAACCCGAATTTGAAACCCGCTCAGATCAAAGATATTTTACAGCGCTCGGCAACGCCTCTGCCGAATTACTTCAGCCACGAAGTCGGCGCGGGAATGCTGAATACTTATGCGGCTGTTCTCGAAGCGGCTTTTCCATGGCGTAGAACCGGTGTGTTTCGCTCGGTTTTGGATAGAAATGCTGTCAGATTTTCCACTTCCGTTATCGACAGCTTCAGCGGAACGGTCGAGCCTAACACAATTTCAAACACAAACGTACAAATTCCCGCAAATGTTGTCCAGGCAAACGTAAACATCACCTGGGGAAGTTTAACGAGCCCGAATGATTTAGGTTTAGCCGTTTACTCGCAGGGCGGCGTTTTGCGCGGAGATTCGAATAAATTAAATCTGCCCGGACTGACCGGGAAAAGTGAAAAAGTTACAATAAACAATCCTTTAAGCGAAATCTGGCAGGTTTCTGTCAGAAATTCTTTGGGGATCGGAACAACGCAGAGCTTTTTGGCTTCAATTTCTGCAACAACCGTTCAGTATGAAGATTTCAAAGATATTCAAAATCTTTCCGCAACTGATCAAATGGCTGTATTTGAAAGCCTGAGTTGTTACCTGATGCTGCCCGAAGGCAAAAAATTCAGACCGGAATGGACGGTTTTAAGAAGTGAGTTTGCCGAATCTCTGGTTCGCGGCGGACGCGTTCCGCAATTCGTCGCGGCTAACCCGATGTTTACAGACGTTAAAGATTTGACCAGGCGCGGTGCCGTAGAAAGCGTGCAGGCAAATCCTTCGGGCAAATTGATATTTGATGCTGCCAGCGGCGGCGAGTTTCGCCCCAATGACGCCGCTACAAAGCTTGTTGCGGCAGTTGCTTTTGTAAAAGCCGCTGAGCTGGAAGGTCTCGTTTCGAGCGCGGCGCTTCCGGTAAACGTTGTCGACGCATCTGAAATTCCCGTTCAAATGCGCGGCTATGTAGCTGTCGCTCTGCAAAGAGGATTTTTAACACTGGACGGCAATAGATTTAATGCAAATCGTTCTTTAACGCGCCTCGAACTTACAAAAGCGATGGTTAAAATTACCGGCGTATTTAATTAAACTTCTTATTAATCTTCAGTTTTCGGCATTTTGTTAGCGCGACAAAATGCCATTTTTCTATTTATAGTGTAGAAAAAAATAACACCGGAAAACTTTTCCGGCGGCAGTTGAATCTTAATTGCCGGTAAACTTTAGCTTGATAAAAAATCTTTAATCGCTAAACTTATAATTTGTATTAAATATCTGTGGCGATTATTAAGAATGTCACTATACGGCTTAAGCCTGCACAATGAAACCCTTCAAAATACGTAATATCGAAATTAATCCGCCTTTGATTCTTTCGCCGATGGCTGGCGTTACCGACTATACTTTTCGCCGTTTAATCAAGCGGCGCGGCGGCGTCGGTCTGGTTGTGTCGGAATTTATTTCCGTTGAAGGTTTAACGCGCCATAATCCGAAATCAAAGCGTCAGATGCGCTTTGACGAGGAAGAACGCCCTTATGCCGTACAGATTTTTGGCGGGCAGCCCGAACGAATGGCGATGGGCGCGGAAATGGCTGAAGAAATAGGCGCTGACATTCTGGACGTAAACTGCGGCTGCCCGGCGCCGAAAGTCGTTAAAAACGGCGGCGGTTCCGGTCTTCTGAAGGATCCTTCGCGCCTCGAAACGATTTTAAAGGAAATCAAAAAAACAATCTCGATTCCATTGACCTTAAAGCTGCGGACAGGTTTCACCGATTCGACGATTAATTGCGTCGACATCGCGAAAATGGCTGAACAATGCGGCGTCGAGCATATCCAGCTGCACGGACGAACGCGCGATCAGGGCTATAAAGGATTGGCGAATTGGGATTGGGTGCGCGAGATAAAAAAAGCTGTTTCTATTCCCGTATCCGGCAACGGCGATATTACGACGATTGAATACGGCATGAAACGCTGGCAGGAAACCGGCTGCGATGGTATATTAATCGGGCGCGGCGCAATGCAAAATCCATGGATTTTCCGTCAGTTTCACGACGCTCTGCAAGGGCGCGAACCTTATCAGCCGGATTTACAGGAAAAGAAAGTTGTTTTGCTCGAATTTTTCGAAATGCTCCGCGAAGAAATGCCGGAAATCGTTGCCCTGGGTAAAATGAAGCAGCTCGCCGGACAATTTACGAAAGGTTTGGTCGGCGGAGCGCAATTTCGCCAAACGCTTTATCATTCACATTCAGCGCAGGAAATTCTCGATAACATTACAACTTATTTTCAAACCTTAACCGAAAGAGAAACTTTCGGAGACGGATTAACCGAATCCGACAAAGATTTAGAAATTGCCTCATGCAATGCTTTTTCCTGCTGAAATCGGTGATAGTTCTTACCGTCCCGCATCATCTGAAACTGCGAATTTTGGCTAATTATATAAATTGGAGATTAAAATGACCTTTAACACCTTTAAACTTATTCCACTCTTACTTCTCTTCGCCTTATTTTCTTTTATTACATCGGCAAACGCTCAGAAAATGAAAGCAGAAGAGATCGTTTTGAAGCATCTTGATTCAATCGGCTCTAAGGAAAACCGCGAAAAAATTAAAAATTTAATGGCTGTCGGTAAATCGGAATTTAATGTGGTGCGTTCAGCCACTTATAATTTCGGACAAGGCTCAGGAAGTGCGGTTTTTTTATCGGAAGCAGAAAAACTTTACTACGGTATGAAGTTCAATGCCATTAATTACCCATTTGATGAACTCATTTTTGACGGTACAAGTACAAATGCTGGATTTATAAAACCCGGACAGCATTCAGCTCTCGGGTATTATTTGATTAATAATAGATATATCGTTAATGAAGGCTTATTCGGCGGTACCCTCTCTACGGCTTGGAGCTTATTTGATTGGCAGTCCCAAGGTGCAAAGCTTGAAAACGACGGTAAGAAAAAGGTTAATGGACGAAATGCATATGTTGTTAAATATTTGATTAAGGGCGGTTCTCAGTCAGTTATTAAGCTTTATTTCGATGAAGAAAATTTTCAGCATGTCCGTACTGAATATCGCAGAGTTATTCCGGCGCCGTTTAGTCGAAATCCATTGGAGTCATCTTTTCAGGTTGAAACAGTTCACCAGTTAACTGAAAATTTTTCAAATTATAAAAAAGTAAATAATGTTGCTATGCCGCATTCCTACAAAATAAATTTGCTTTTAAACGGAAAAGTTACAGACGAAATCGAGTGGAATTTTGAATTTTCCGATTTTCGATTTAATCAAAAAATCGATCCGGGTTCGTTTAATGCTAAATAAAATCCGAAAAACATAATTATGCAGCGTTTATTTTTTGTTTTCATCGCAATTTTAACAATCTCTGGAATTAATAGCGGGCAATCTTTGTCGAAAAAAACTGTTTTCATTGATTCAGCTCAAACAATGAAATCTACGCCCGCGTTCGCGGAGGTAATTCTGCGCAAAACCGAGCTCGAATCCGAACTTGAATCGCTTCTTATCAGTTATACCGAAGATTTTCCTAAAGTTAAGGCTATTCGTTTTGAGCTGGAAATTTTAAA
>JAOAPX010000067.1 GCA_025463125.1 Acidobacteriota bacterium
GGTAATAGTTGCGTTTGGCACAACCGCTCCGTTTAGGTCAATAACCGTGCCGGAAATTGAACCGGTTGTTTGTGCATTGGCTAGTTGGCTGAAGACTAAAATCGTCAGGACTACCAAAGCATTAAAGTACTTTCTCATTTACTGTTTCCTCCAAGATATAATAGTCATTAAGAAAACGAAATATTATAACGAAAAAGCCAAGACAAACTCGATAAGGATGTTTCGAACCTGGAATATATGAATTGTAGGTTTGAAATAAAAGAAATCTATCAAACTATAAGCAAACACTATGCCTCTTACTTTTGAAAAAATACGTAATCAATTAAATAGTTGATTTAATTGATTTAAAAATAATTATCATCGTGTTTAAGTTTTTAGATAATTACTTTTAACCAAAAAAAAAACAAAAATTCGGAAAATATACAAAAAAATGAAATGTTTCCAGGCTATAAATTACATACTTTATAGCGTAAGAGGAACATTGGTTTGTCATTATAAAGAATTTATTGACTTCAAAGGCTTATCACGTTCGATACGTAGTTTTTTTTATTAAATCGCCCAAGTTTTCATGGAGGTTAAATTCGTTAAAATCCAAACAAATATTCATAAAATATACAAAAAAGGATTTCTTAAAGTGCTTTTTTCAATGTCAAATATAATAAAAATGTTATTTAACTAAAAAAGCCTGCTGACTTTTACATCAACAGGCTTAAATTAAAAGTTAAATTAAACTTTAAAAATCAAAGCGTGCACCGAATTGCAAAACACGGGATCCGTTGTAAGTGCTTGTTACACGCCCGAAGAAATTGCTGTTAATATCCAGATCCGCTCCGAAAAACGGAACCTGTTTGTTCAAAACATTGAATGCATCCATTCGCAACTGTAATCTGGCAGATTCTGTAAAACGAATGTTTTTACTTAAACTGGCATTCCAATTAAGGTATGGCATACCATTAATAAAGTTAATCGGTAAATTTCCTGTTTCTCCTGCGTTGTTGAAGAAGAAAACCTGTCCTGCAAAAGGCGCTTGGTCAATCGTACTTGTCGCACGGACGCTTGCCAGAGTATAACCTGCCGGAAGCGGTTGATTAAGATCAATGCCTGTGAGCGTCGGGCGTCCGGGAGCCGTAGCTGTAGCAAACAAAACGCTCGGATTAATAAAAAAGATTCCGTTTGGAGTATTAAAGTTTCCGGTTAGCTTCTTAATTTCCTTCGTCGTTAAGGTAGTTCTAGCCGATTGTCCGGCGAAACCACGAGTGTTAAATGTGGCACGCGGGTCAATAATTCCAAGCGGGGGTCCTGAACTTAAGCTTATGATTGAAGAGAATTGGAAACCACCAAAAATTAGATTTGTTATACCGCCTTGGTTTAAGAAACGTTTTCCACTACCAAATGGAAGCTCCAAAACAAAGTTGGCATTAACAGTGTGTGTTCTATCATAATCAGCCCGTCCATAATTAAGTCCAGGGTTGTTATTGTCCAAAAATGTTCCCTGACGGTTTTGATCGGGACCAACATCACTCAAAACATCGGTCAACGTTTTCTGGAAGGTATAATTAACCTGGTATGATACTCCATTTTGAAAGCGGCGACGAATCTCGGCTTGCAAAGCGTCGTAACGATATTTACCACCATTTACTAAAATTTCAACCGCATAAGCATTAGAAGTTGGCTGAAATGCTACTGTACCTTGTTGGCGAAGTCTTATATATTCTCTTGCCAGCGAAGCCACCGTTCCATTACGTATAAAACCTAAATTAGCCGTGTTTGTTAAATTTCCTTGACCACCTAATTGATTAAATACGGGTAGTTGTTGACTTCCGGTAATTGCTGCATTGAAGGCTGCGCTGGTACAGACAAATAAAGGATTCGGCGCAGTCGGATTTATGGAAGCTCCTTGTAAGCGACAATTGTTTTGCGCCCGTTGGAAGTCCGCTAAAAATCCGTTGCTTTGGATGTCAACCTGATTAAAGTCGTTAGATCGAGCAGCGGTATCGCTTCTGCCCCCGACATATCGAACTTCTAGAACCGTATTAAATCCAATATTTCGCTGAATACCGATATTATATTCGTAATTTCGCTGAACCTGGTAGTTCGGGTCTACACCGAAAGCCGTTCGTGTATTTCCGCCTTCGGCATTGCTTGTCGAAAGAAGAATCGGAAGAGATCTAGGTGTCGGTGTTGTAAAGGTCGGTATACTTTCAAATCCCGGGCGCGGGGTTAAAGTGGATCTTAAGGTTGTCAAACCCGCACTGTTTCTTGCAACGCTGAGAACAGAACCTAAGCCTGGATTACTAGCAACGAGTGTGGATGCCGCCTTGATATATTCATCATTAATATAGTTAACGCGGAATCCGCCACGAAGGACAGTACCGCCGCCTAACAACCCGGCAAAAAAACCTTTGTCAAAATTTGGTGAATAGGCAAAACTTACGCTTGGTGCGAAGTTATCTTTATCAGCTTTGAAATATTCACCAGGATTACCCGAATTCTGACCGACTATATTAAATACGGCATTCGGATTCGAGAGACTTCCTATAATATCGTCAGCATTGGCTATCACCGGCTCCAGGTATTTAGGATTCGGTGTGCTGAGCGGCGTATAAAATTCGTAACGTAAACCGAGATTAAGCGTTAGATTTGGTCTAACACGCCATTGGTCTGATATATAACCCGAATAAATTTCAAAGTTGTAACGATCAATGGAAGGTCCAAAACCATAGCCTTGTGATGTGCTGATAAAGTTCGCTTGTTGATTAGCGCCGCCGATAATACCGCCCAATGTATAACGCAAAGCATTGGCACGCGCTAAATCGGTCGCATTGATTCCGGGCAGTAAAGCTGTTAATAGACCCGGAGTGCTGGGATTTGCAGTACTTGAAATACTCAGGGTCGGAGTTGTTCCGACTAAATTTGACGATGTGACATCATAAAACTCAACCTGTCCGCCGAAACGTAAAGAGTGATTCCCTATTGTATAAACGGCATTATCCTGAATGTTCCGATAAAACGTACTACGTCCCTGGGCGCGGAACGAACCTTCAGGATTGGTAAATGGAGTTCCTACAATTATGTAGTCGGTCGGAATATTACTTTCATTAAAGAAGGGTCTTGAATCTTGAAAACCGGCGCGAACTTCATTTGAAAAATTGTTGCCGATTGTCGTACGATAAGCGCCAACAAAGAACTTTGTCGGACCTCCCTGGGTAACAAAAGGAGTAGTAGAAAATGCGCTGCCGGCTATGTCCGCTCTTTGATTGTCATCAAAGTTGTATTTATAAACAAAATTAAAGGAATTTCGATCATTAACATTAAAGTCAAAGCGTGACGAATAAGCATTTCTACGTCCACCGTTTGAGCGATTAAAATTAACATCCTGAAGGTAATTAGTTCCCGTGATGATGCCGTTTGCTGTAGTCGGAAGGTTATTAAGTAGACGGGATTGGATAATCGGATCTACGGTTAACACACCGCCTGCATTATTAAATGATGTTTGATTAGCTCCCGTAAGATTAAATCCGGCTCCGGTTAAAACATTCACGGTTATCGGAGTCGGATTGGGATTCGAAGCCGTAGCTACAGGTGTATAAGTAAAATCACCGTTTCTCGCCTGCGGAAGCAATGTTGTCGCAACAGCAGCAGTTTGTTGCGCTAGACGCAAGCCTTCATAATTGAAAAAGAAAAATGCTTTATTTCTCAAGAATACCGGTCCGCCTTCACCAAAATTCGGAATAGGCATTGGACCGCTGATGGTTCCGCCAAATTCATTACGGTTCAGGAAAGCTTTTGGTGTCGCTACTGGTATGCGTGAATTATTGAAGAACGAATTAGCAGCAAATTCGGAGTTGCGATTAAATATATATAATGCTCCGTGAAAATCTTGTCCGCCGCGTGGTGTAATAAGTTGAACCATACTCGAACCGCCGCCTTGCTCGACACCGGCATTTTGCGTAGTAACCGTAATTTCGCTTACATCGTCAACAGTTGGGCTATCTGGAACAAAAGCACCGGTACGAATGAAATTGTCTTGAACATTGAGACCATCACGAGTAATAGTTGTTGATGAAGATCTTTGTCCATTGATAGAACTGGTGGTGGAATTCGCGCCTGCTTGCAATCTAATAAGCCCTAATGCACTGCGCCCGTTTAACGGAAGCTCCCGAAGCTGTTGCGATGAAATAGTGTTACTTAATTCAGCGTTAGTTGCGTTGATTTGTTCGGCTCCGGCAGTAATAGTAACCTGTTCAGTAATCTGACCAACTTCTAATTGTGCGTTCAACGGAAATTCGCGTCCAGCGTCAATTTTTACTTCATTGACGACAAAAATTTTATAGCCCGTAGCAGTAATTGTTACTGTGTAGGTACCAAATTCGAGTTGCGGCACAGTAAAACTACCGTCACTACTCGCCGTGACGGTTTGTTCACGTCCCGTTTGATTATCTTTTACAACAATTGTTGCACCCGGAATTACTCCGTCCGGTGCGGAAACTGATCCGATAATTCTACCGGTTGTATCTTGAGCAAAATTCATCGTTGCTGACAAAAAAAGCGTCAAAATAGTTAATAAAACCTTTTTCATTGAATACTCCTTGTATCTTTCTTTTAGTAACTTTAATTAATTTTATCTATATTTTTTAATTTATTTGATAATCAAACTGATTTGGAAAAACTACTCAATTAATTTGTATCGATAGCTGAAATTAAAAAACTTCTCTATATGGAAAGAGATATTTATAGCAATAATGTGGAAAAACCAACAAGATTTTATTTAAATCAAACAGTCTTTTATACAGGGAAATATGAAATTACTGAATTGTTAAAAATACAATCATTGTTATGAATGCAATTTTATTCTACAACTTCATTGCTACAATTTAGTTTGAGGAAATGTAACAGTTAGAATAATTAATCTTAACAAAAAAAAAATATTTTTATCTATTAGTTTGAATTATTGTTCAAAATTTTGAATTTTTCTTTACTGTTTAATTGGATTTTATAAACGCGCAGGAATATTGTAGGTTTTAATTTTTGAGTTAAGCGTTGTGGCATTTAAGCCTAAAAGGCGCGCGGCGCGGGATTGGTGTCCGCCGGTTTGGTCGAGCGCGCGGCGGATCAGGTCGATTTCGAAACGGCGGACTTCGTCGTAGAAGTTTACGCCGCGTGATAAATCGATATCGGCGGAAGAGCCTTCGCTGTCTTTCATTATCTGTCCCAAGAGCTCCGGGTTTCGCACTTCCGGGCGCAAGCATTCGATTGTGATTTCATCGGTCGGGGCGATTACCACGGCGCGTTCGATAATGTTTTCGAGTTCGCGGACATTACCCGGATAATAATAATTTTCGAGCAAAGAAAGAACTTCCGGCGATAAGTTTTCAGACACATCGCGACCGTTTTCCGCGTTGTATTTGCGGATAAAATGCTGTGTGAGCGGCAGGACGTCCTCGTTTCTTTCGCGCAGAGTTGGCAGTTCGATCGGCACGACCGACAAGCGATAATACAAATCTTCGCGAAAAACGCCGGTTTTGACGGCGTCTTTCAAATCGACGTTGGTCGCGGCGATGATTCGAACGTCAACTTTCGTCGGGCTCGTTTCGCCGATCGGCGTAAATTCGCGTTCCTGTATAACGCGAAGCAGGCGAACCTGAGTTTCCGGGCGAAGATCGCCGATTTCGTCGAGGAAAATCGAGCCGCCGTCGGCAACTTCAAAAAGTCCTTTTTTGGCGGCGATCGCGCCGGTAAAGGCGCCTTTCGTGTGCCCGAAAAGTTCCGATTCGAGCAGATCCGACGGGATGTTCGAGCAATTAACGGCGACAAAAGGCATTTCGGCGCGCGGGCTCGCCTCGTGAATCGCTTTGGCGACGAGTTCTTTACCGGTTCCGGATTCGCCGGTTATCAAAACGGTCGAACGGGCGGGCGCGACTCTTTCAACCAGACGGAAAACGTTTTCCATTTTATCGGAACGACCGATTATCGCGTCGCGCTTGACCGAACGCGTCATCGCCTGGCGCAAAGTTTGGCGCTCTTCTTCTTTGCGGCGTTTTTTAACGCCTTTGTTTACCAAGGCAATGATTTGCTCGTTTTGAAAAGGCTTGCGAACGATTCCGGTCGCGCCTTTTTCCCAGGCTGAAATCGCCGTATCGAAAGTCGCGTATGCGGTAATCATCAAGACGACCGCCTCGGCGTCCATTCTTATAAGTTCTTCGAGCGCAGTCAAACCGCCCATTCCGGGCATCGAAACGTCCATTAATACGACGTCAAAAGATTTTTGCGCGAACGCTTCCAAAGCTTCTTCGCCGGTTTTCGCCAAATCGACTTTGTACCCGGCGCCGGTTAGAATCGTTTCCAGCACATCGCGCATTATTTCTTCGTCGTCACAAATTAAAACTGAACCTTTTTTCGCCATAAGTGTTTGAATATACCAAAATTTGCAAGAAAAATTTAACTGTCCGCGCAAAAGTCTTCGAGATAAAGCCGGCAAACAGAAAAGGCATCGATGCAGCGTTAAAAATTTGCAGAAAAAAAAATCTTCGGCTTTTAAGCGTGCCTTTGCGATTTTCGTGTCCTTTTATCTTAAAATATCCGCGTTTCTGCGCTAGAATCCGAACGTGATCTACGACAAACTGGCTAAAAACTACGACCGCGTATTAAAGCCGTTCGAGCGGCGATTTTTAAACGGTTGGCGCAGAGAAACTTTATCAATGCTGCCGAAAAACGCTCGAATCCTGGAAATCGGCGCGGGAACCGGAGCCAATTTTCCATTTTACCCGAACTGCCGGCACGCCTTAGCCGGAGAAATCTCCGGTAAAATGATCGAACTCGCCAAATCGAAAACCGCTTCAATCGATATCGCGCAGTTTGATGCCGAAGCTTTGCCGTTTGCCGGAAACTCTTTTGATGCGGCTTTTGCGACTTTGGTTTTTTGTTCGATTCCGAACCCGGAAAATGCTTTCGAAGAGCTTAAAAGAGTAGTCGCGAGCGGCGGAAGAATCGTTTTGCTCGAACACGTCCGCCCGAAAAATCTCCTCGGAAGCGCGTTTGATTTTATAAATATTTTTACGGTCGCTTTAATCGAAGACCATTTCAATCGCGAAACCGCAGAATTAGCCGAAAAAGCGGGCTTGAAAATACTCGAAGTTCGGCAAAAAGCTTTCGGAATTGTTAATCTGATCGTCTGCGAAGTGGTAAAATAATATCTCGATAAAGTAAAAAAAGTGAAAAAAAGTTAAGAAAGTGAAGAAAAGTGAAAAAATAAACAAAAGAAAATATTAACCTTAAGATTCAAGCGACGAATGAGCTCAGATAAACAAAGCGATAAAAATAAAAATAACGGATCCGAACTCGAAAACCGGGGCATTCAAATCGGCTGCCAGGGCTGGAATTACGCCGATTGGGTAACAAAGGCGGGCGATGAGACGGTTTTTTACCCGCGCGGGACAAAGCCGAATGAGATGCTCGCGCTTTACGCCGAAATCTTTGACACGATCGAAGTGGATTCGACTTTTTACGCGATTCCGCCGGTTTCGACCGTTGAAAACTGGTATAAAAAAACGCCCGGGCATTTTACGTTTTCATTAAAAATGCCGCAGGAAATCACTCACGAGCATCTTTTGCGCGAATCTTCTTTTCCGGTCGTGACGGAATTCTGCGAAAGGATTTTAACGCTGAAAGAGAAGCTCGCTGCCGTTCTGATCCAGCTTCCGCCGCATTTTGAAGCGAGCAAGGAAAACGCCCTGGCGCTGAAAAACTTTTTGACGTGGCTGCCGCAGGATATTCGTTTCGCCGTCGAATTTCGCCAGCGCGACTGGATGGTCGAATGGACTTACGAAGAACTCAAAAAAAATAACGTCGCGCTTTGTCTGGTCGAAGGCAACTGGATTTCGCGCGAAAAAATGTTCGAAGCGATCGAAAAAACCGAAAACGAGTTTTCTTACATTCGCTTTATGGGCGAACGCGATTTGGTTCGTTTCGATAAAGTTTACCGGCAGGGCGACGTTAATCTGCAAATCTGGAAAGGCGAAATTGAAAATATAAAAGCAAAAGACATTTATATTTATTTCAGCAATTATTACGAAGGACACGCGCCGGAAAGCGTCAATAAACTGAAAACATTGTTCGGGCACACGACGATTGACGTCGAAAAGCTGGAAAATCAAGGTTCGCTCTTTTAATCTCGATAAAGCGAAATGATTTCAAATGCGAAAATAAAATAAGGGCAGGCTCAAAACCCGTCCTTACAAATTTTTGTATGCTTCGATATTCTTCGAAGCATTTTCACTTGAGAAAAATTCTTTACCGACAAAATTTTCAAAACTAAACCTTTTCCTTTTTCGAACGTAAAATAATGTAGGATTTTAGTTTTAGCGGTAATAAAAAAAATCATGGCAATGTCAAAAACAGCAAAAGTGCTTCTCATCGTCGGCGGAATAGTTCTCGCCGTTTTTTTAGTGGCGATTATCGGAATCGCCCTGTTGGCTGAATCGTTCGGCAAGCCGAATATCGCGGAAAACAGCGTTTTGGTGTTGAAAATTTCAGGAGATTTGCCGGATTTCTCGGCGGAAGACCCGACAGCCAGAATCTTCGGAATCGAGCCGAAAACTTCTTTTGCAGGAACTTTGACGCAGCTCCGCAAAGCAAAGGTCGATACGCGCATCGGCGGCGTTTTGCTCGACATAAATTTTCCGGGCATCGGCTGGGGAAAAGCCGACGAGCTTCGCGATGCGATCGCGGAATTTAAATCGTCGGGCAAACCGGTTTACGCCTATATGGAAATGGGCTCGAACAAGGAATATTACATTGCCACAGCCGCCGATAAAATTTATCTGCCGCCGACCGGCGATCTTTATATTTACGGTTTCGCCGCGCAATCTCAGTTTTACAAAGGCTCGCTCGATAAATTAGGCGTTCAGTGGGAAGACGTTCACGTCGGTAAATTCAAAAGCGCGAACGAATCTTTCACGCGCACAGATCACTCGCCCGAAGCGCGCGAAGTCGTCAATGCAATTTTGGACGATTATTACGGGCGCGTAATCACGGCAATTGCCAAAGATCGTAAAAAATCACCGGAAGACGTTAAGGCGATTATCGATAACGCGCCTTACAATGCCGTTCAGGCGCAGCAGCAAAATCTGATCGACGGCGCGAAATATCGCGACGAAGTTTACAAAGAATTTAAAAACGCGCTCGGATACAAAGAATCCGACGAATTAAGAACGACGAGCGCGGGCAGCTATAAAGAAGTTACGCCCGAATCGCTCGGCTTGAACAGCGGCGAGAGAATCGCCGTGATTTTCGCTTCGGGCATTATCACGACCGGCAAATCCTCGGACGGCTCGTTCGGCGGTGCTCAGACGATCGGCTCGGACACGATTGTCAAAGCCGTCAAGGACGCCGCGGACGATTCAACGATTAAGGCGATTGTGCTTCGCGTGGATTCGGGCGGCGGCTCGGCTCTCGCCAGCGACTTGATGTGGCACACGCTCGAATACGCGAAAACGAAAAAGCCGGTCGTGACTTCGATGGGAGACGTGGCGGCTTCGGGCGGTTATTACATCGCGGCAAATTCCAATAAAATCGTCGCGGAACCTTCGACGGTGACCGGTTCGATCGGCGTTGTTTTGGGTCGCCCGGTGCTCGGCGGTTTTTACGATTGGCTCGGCATTTCCAACGAATACATCACGCGCGGCAAAAACGCGGGAATTTTCCGCGAAGATAAAAAATGGACCGACGAAGAAAGAGAAGTCTTTCAGCGCAGCGCGAATTTCTTTTACTGGGACAATTTCGTTCCGAAAGTCGCGCAGGGACGCGGGCGCACCGTCGAGCAGATTCACGAAGTCGCGCAGGGACGAGTCTGGACGGGCGCTCAGGCGAAGGAAAAAGGTCTGGTCGATGAATTCGGCGGTTTGAATCGCGCGATCGAAATCGCCAAGGAATTGGCAAAGCTTCCAGCCGATAAAGACGTTAAACGCGTCGTTTTTCCGGCTCCGCAGCCGTTTCTCGCTTCGCTTTTCAGCAATGACGAAGAAGCGACCGTCAGCGCAAAGGAAAAAGCTCAGCAGGACGCGCTCGTCAAAGCGCTGCCCGAAGATTTGCGAAAAGTGTTTTTCTACGCGCCTTTGTTTGAAAACCTAAAACGCGGCGAAACGATGGCGGTTCTGCCGTATCAATTCGAAGTCAAATAATTGATTGGCAAATTAAAATAAAGAAGCGGCGAGTTTTTATAATTCGCCGCTTCTTTATTTTAATTTTTAAGCTATAAATCTTCGCCTCTCAAGATTTCGCAATTTTCACAATTGGGAAAATTTGAGTCTTTAGGAATGAGGTCTAAAACGGTTGTATGAAAGGTTGTTTTCCTGATTACAAAAACAAATCGCTTCTTTGAAAAACCGCGATATTCAATATACTTGATTAGTTGGCGAATATGCTTTTTGGTTCTGGCAACAGACTCATTTTTATCGATTGAAATTTTAATAAAACCTTGATATTGAGGTGCATTTGCAACTCTGACAATCAGTGTGTCTAATATTGCGAATTCATCTTTAAGCGAAATTTTTCCGTATTCGTCTGGAAAATAATCTTTAATTGCGGGAGTAATATTAACAAATTCTGAAGCTGTGTTTACACAATGATTAAACAAGCCGATGATTTTAACGGTTACAGTTACTTTAATTCCATCAGATTCTGGTTTAATTCTAATTTTCGATGTCTCTCGTCCTTCAACTATATCTCCATTCAAT
>JAOAPX010000085.1 GCA_025463125.1 Acidobacteriota bacterium
TGTCTTTGAGACCTTTATAGGCGGAGATGAAGTTGTAGTTATTATGGAAAAGGACACAAAGGCAGAACCCAAGAGGATTGAATATAAACTATTTGCCACCTCAAAAACCTCGACTATGCAAAAGGAAATTAATGAAGGCGGTGCGGCTGGATATGAGTATGTTGGCGTTACGGTCGGAAAAACTTTAATCGGCGGAAGCGAAGTCGTTGTTATTATGCGTCGTGATGCAAAAACATTAGATAAAATAACTAATCGTTAAATTACTTTTAAATTTTCTTTATAACAGTAATATTCGCAGCCGTTGTATTTTATTATAAGCTTAGCTGAGATTATTCAATTCCCTAATTTCTTCAAACCAGCATCGCTCGCAAAAGCGGTGCTTTTTTCTTTGTTCGATTGTAAAATCCGTGTTGAGCGGCAATCTTTCGACGAGAAACCTTTGTTCATCGGAAAGTTCGTCCCATTTTTTCATTTTCAGAGCGCCGCATTGCGGGCAGGTTTGGCTTTGTCTTAAATTTTTCATTGCCATTTTGCTTTCAAGACTTTAACATTTAATATCTTTTAAAGTCTTATAATTTTCAATTCCAGGAGCCGGGAAAACCCTTTCTAAATAATGAAGAACAAAAGTCTTCTGCTCGTTGTCTTTCTATCTTTGTTTGCCCAATTCGCTTTTTCGCAAACTGAGCCGAAATTTGATTTCTACACGCGCGGCGAATATCGCGAGCAAGTTCCGCGCCCGCAGAGCATTCTGCGTTTCGATGTCGGCGATCATCACACCACGTACGCGCAAATGGAAAAGGTTATCGAATCGATAGCCAGAGCCGCGCCCGACCGCGTGAAAATCTTCGACATCGGCGAAACCAACGAACATCGAATGCAGCACGTCGTCGCCATTTCATCGCCGCAAAATATTGCGCGGCTCGACGAAATAAAAGCGAGCAATGCGCGCCTGACCGATCCGCGAACGACTACGGCAAATCAGGCGGCTTCAATCATTCAAAACAATCCGGCGCTCGCGTGGATGGCTTATACGATACACGGCAACGAATCGGCTTCGTTTGAAGCGATGATGCAGGTCGTTTACCAGCTCGCCGCATCGAACGAACCGCAGACTTTGGAAATATTAAACAACACGGTAGTTTTGATTTTAACGGGCGAAAACCCTGACGGGCACGAGCGTTTCGTTACATGGTACAACTCCGTCGCGATGGGAAATGCCGATCGCAACGCGCTCGAACATCGCGAACCGTGGTCGATCTGGGGCAGATACAATCATTACCGTTTCGACCTGAACCGCGACAATATCGCTTCGTCGCAAAAAGAAACGCACAATATGCAAAAAGCGTTTTTTGAATGGAATCCGCAGGTCGTCGTCGATCATCACGGTCAGCCTTCGCAGTTTTTCTTTCCGCCCGCCGCGCTTCCGATCAACCCGAATCTGCCGCAGCCTGTAACCAATAAATGGATGGATATTTTCGGCAGAGCCAATGCCAGCGCTTTCGATAAAAACCGCTGGGATTATTACGTTCGCGATATTTTCGATCTTTTTTATCCCGGCTACTGGGATTCGTACCCGTCTCTAAACGGCGCTATCGGAATGACTTACGAAACCGACGGCGGCGGTTTCAAAGGTTTGCGCTGGACGCGCGACGACGGCTCGATCGTTACCTTGCGCTCGGCAATCGCCAAGCATTACGTCGCGTCCTTGACGACGCTCGAAACGATTGCGAAAAACCGCTCGCAGAGATTACAGGATTTTTACGATTTCCGCCGCAACGCGCTTGCCGAAGCGGCAAACGATAAAATGAAGCGCATCGTGATTTCCCCGGCGAACGACCGCGTTAAAACGGCTGAACTTCTGGAGATTCTGCAAAGAGCGAGGATTGAAATAAAAGTCGCCAATGCAAGCTTTAATTCGAGTTCGGCGCACGCTTACGACCGGAAAAATTCTCCTGCTTCTTCGAGAACTTTTCCCGCAGGTTCATACATAATCGATTTGAACCAGCCGCAGAAAATTTTAATTAAATCTCTTCTCGAACAGGACACGCCGCAAAACGAAGCGTTCGTGCGCGAGGAAGTCGCCAAATTCAAGCGCAACGAAATGCGCGGAAAATCTTCGCAAAAAGAAGAATACCGCTTTTACGACATCACCTCGTGGTCGATGCCGCTCGCTTTCGGCGTTGAGGCTTTCTGGACCGAAGACGCCGCAAATGTTAATTCGAGCCCGGTTACAGCCGAATATCTGCAAACGGCGAAAACCGGAAGCGTCGCCGGGCGAGCCCAGATCGCATACATAATTCCGTACGACACGGACAGCGCGGGCGCGATGGCGATCAGGCTTCTAAAAGACGGTTACAGAGTCGCGGTCGCGACCAAACAGTTAAGCGCGGGCGGCAGAAATTACGGGCGCGGAACTTTCGTCGTGCGCGTGACGCGAAACAATGAAAGCGTGCATGAAGCCGTCTCAAAACTTTCTCGCGAGCTCGGCGTCAACGTTCAAGCCGTTAACACCGGCTACACCGAAGAAGGCGACACGAACGTCGGCAGCGAAAACGTTTATTCGCTGCAAATGCCGCGCATCGCGATGGTTGCCGACGATCCGGTCGATCAGACGTCTTACGGCTCGATCTGGTGGACGCTCGACCGCTACGGGATAGAATTCACGCCTTTAACGATAAACAACGTCAAAGGCAGCGCATTGAACAAATACAACGTCCTGATAATGCCCGACGGATCAGCCGGCAGATATTTCAGCGCTCTCGGCGCCGGCGGCGTGACGGCTTTGAAAACATGGATCGCAAACGGCGGAACGCTCGTAACGGTTCGCGGCGCTTCGGTCTTTGCGACGCTCAAAGATGTTGCGCTGACTTCGGCGAAGCTCGTCGGAAGCGAAGACGATGATGAAAACGGAAAAGAAGCGAACGAGGGCGAAACCGATAAGCGTAAAGCAGCGGAAACCGCTCCGTCTCCGACGCCTTCGCCGAGAAACAAAAATCAAGCGAATAATGATGCGCTTCCGCCGCAGGAATTGAGAAACGATAAAGCCGATTGGCAGCCGCCGATTTTGCCGCCGATCGCTTCGCCTTCGGCAAACGCCGGGCGCGTTCCCGAAGGCGTTCCGGGCGCGATTATGCGCGCGACCGTCGATCGCACGAGTTATCTGACATACGGTTTGGAATCGGAAGAGTTGCCGGTTTTACTTTCGAGCGGATATTTTTTCCGTTATTCGAAAGAAGGAACAAACGCGCTGGTTTTCGATGCTGATCCGAAAAAACCCCTGACGATTTCCGGTTTTGTATGGGAAGGAAATACCGAAAAACTTCTGAAAGGCACGGCTTATGTAATTGACGAGCCGAACGGTTCGGGTCACGTCGTATTATTTGCCGACGAGCCGTTTTTCCGGGGGATTTTCCGCTCGGTCACGCGCCCGTTTCTTAACTCGCTGCTTTTTAACGGCACTTTTTAATTTTTAAATAGCAAACGCCGCCGGCAAATCGTTAATGATAAAATAGTTTCAGACCGATTAATTGTTTTACCGTTAACGATTATTAAAATTATGTTCACAATCCGCGCCGGTTATAACGATAGTTTCGAAGTTAATGCTCCGCTCGAAAAAGTACGCGGTTTTTTCTCGGACGCGCGTAATTTCGTCGAATTGATGCCGAATGTCGAAAGCATCAATCTGATCGGCGATCAAGCGGCTCGCTGGACGATTCGCGCCGAGATTCCGTTTATCGGCGCGATGAGCCAGTCGTTTAACGTCGAGCTTTCCGAAAACACCGAAGACCGCATCGAATGGATTCCGAAAAACGGTGAAACGCAGAATTTTTTGCGTTACTCGGCGGACTTTGTCGAGAAAAGCAGCGAAAAAACGCTTGTTCAATTTTCACAAATGGTTGAATTAAGGCGCAAAGCGGCGCGTGATTTTCATCTTCTCGCTTCGCTTGCCGGAGAAAAACGCGTCAGCCAGGGAATGCAGGCGGAAGTCGCCGGAATGATTAAAAAATTCGTAGATCGTACAAAAGAAAAATTGGAGAGATAATTATGAAAAAGCTGTATTTTTTACCGTTATTAATATGTATTTTCACTGTCGGTGTCTTCGGTCAACTGAATATTCCGCCCGAAAGCCAGCGCTCGGCAATTACACAGGGCATCGGCGACGCGGTTGTTTCAGTCGTTTATCATCGCCCGAATATCAAAGGGAGACCAGTCTGGGGCGGGCTTGTGCCGCTCGGCAAAGTCTGGCGCACGGGCGCAAATGAAAACACGACTTTTGAAGTGACGCGCGACGTGACGATCAACGGAAAGCCTCTGCCCGCAGGCAAATACGGTTTGCACACGATTCCCAGCCAAAACGAATGGATCATCATTTTCAGCAAAGTTAACTCCGATTGGGGCAGCTTCACTTACGACGAAAAAAACGACGCGCTGCGCGTGACGGCAAAACCGCAGGCAACCGAATTTCACGAAACAATGGCGATCGAATTTGAAAACATTAGCCAGACGGCGGGCGATGCCGCGATTATCTGGGAAAAAGTAAAAGTTCCCTTTACGATCGATGTCGGCGATTTAAACAAACGGCTAGTCAATAATTTTCGCTCGAAAATGGTCGGCGATCCTTTAACGGCGGCGAATTACGTTTTAAGTTCAAAAATTACAACCAGCTACGAAGAAGCTCTCACGTGGGTAAATAATTCGATAGCCGCGCGCCAAACTTTTGCGAACTTAAGCCTGAAAGCGCGCCTTTTAGCTGAATTGAACAGGAAAGACGAAGCCATCGCCACCGCTGAAAAGGCAATCCAGCAAGGCAAAGCGGCAACTCCCGCCGCCAACACGGCAGCCTTGGAGGCGCTTTTAACGGAATGGAAAACTAAAAAGTGATTTTTGTTTTTCAACGAGCATTTACCGTCTGAAAAGTCGTTAAATATATTCTTATTTTTAACTTCTTGTGAATATTTTTAACTTTTTGTAAACAATAATTATCTTCTCAACGTTTTCTTTTGCGGAAAACTTGACGAAGATAATTTTTTTCGTCATAATTCTTATTGAAATTGATTTTCATTTTCCTTAAATTATTTTATGCAATCAAATTCAGCAGTAGTTTTTTCACCCATTTTAACAGATGAAAAGAAAGTCGAAGTTTCTTTGCGCGACGATCAGGCTGTCATAAAACTTTCGACATGGACGGAAGATTTGGGCTGGTGCGCGCAGAAAACCCTTTCGCTCGATTCGGCGATGCTCGAAGAATTGCAGAAAGTTATTTCCGCCGCGCGGATCAAGTTGCAAAAACAAGCTAACGAACAACTTACCGAAGATACGGAAAAAACCGCTTCTGCGAAAATTTTACAATTTCCTATTTTCTCGTAATGCTCTTCTCCGTTTAATAAAACTAACGGGCGCGTTTTACACGAAAGCACGCCCGTCTTTTCGTCTTTAAAATCGCCGCAATTTCATATCGCTTTAAAAGTAATTTTCTTTGCCGCCCGAAAAATCTCTCTCGAAAACTCGCTAAACTTAAATATCACTGGAAATCTTAAAACATTCATTGTGTATAAGTAGACAAATATTTGTTGTCGTACTTTTACAGCAGCGGTTGATTTAACGGTAAATCTAAAAATCGACCGCGCAAATGAATTTACAGTTTTATGCGTTTAATTTTTTCAGTTTGTTTTTTATGTCTCTTCTGTTTTGCAGCATCGGCGGTTGCTCAAATAAAGGTTCCCGCGCAAGCCGGAAACGTTGCGCCCGAAAATAATTACCGTATTCATCAGGGCGATAAGCTCAGTGTTAAGTTCGTTTACCAGCCGGAATTAAACGAGGCGTCTCTTGTCGTTCGCCCCGACGGATTTATCAGTCTGCAAATGATCGACGACATACATGTCGAAGGATTAACGGTTTCCGAGCTAAAAAAACAACTGGAAAAAGCTTACGAAGAAATACTTCTAAACCCTTTGATTTCCGTTTCGGTCCTGGAATTTGTCGCGCCGCGCGTTTACATCGGCGGGCAGATCGCCAAACCCGGGCGCTACGATCTGCGCGACGGGCAAACTCTTGTTCAGGTGATTTTTCTGGCGGGAGGCTTTACCTCCGACGCTAACCGAAAAATGATCGTTCACGCGCGCCCGGACGGAAAAGGCGATTGGCAGATCCAAACGGCAAATGTGATGCAGATCATAAATCAAAAAGGAGAGCAGAAAGACTTATTGCTCGAAGACGGCGATTATATTTTCATTCCCGAATCGAAAATTTCCCAATTTAACAAAGCGGTCGAAAGTTTCAGAGGTTTATTGCCCAGATTTTTTTAAGTTTGGTTCCGAGTTTGAACGGAGTTGATAGAGATGAGGTATCCAGCCGAGAAAAATTTGTTGAAACAAACCGTTCACACGGTTTTAAGACGCAAGCTGCTGATAATAAGCGTGTTTTTATTGGTGGTGATTTCCGGTATGTTCGCGACGCTTCTAATCACTCCTAAATATGAAGCGACGATGAGCATACTGGTTTCGCGCGACCGCGTCGATCCGCAGATCAGTCCTTCGGAAAAACTTCCGGAGATGTCGAAAACCGCCGTCAGCGACGAGGAATTCAACTCCGAGCTTGAATTGATTAAAAGCAGCGAAGTTCTGACAGGCGCGGTTAAAGAATTGAATTTAACCGTAAATCAAGCACCGAAAAACGATTCGTGGTCGAGCCGGATGCGGACGAAAATCAAGTTAATGCTTTACGGATTTCCCGGCGGCATTTCGGCAAAAGCTGAGGAAGCTGCCGAACCGCCAGACAGAAAATCTTCCGTCGATGATTTTACAATCGAAAAAACAGTCAATCGTGTCGCCGGGAATCTGGATGTCGTTCCGATAAAAAAATCGCGAATTATCAAGATTAATTACACCGATACAGACCCGATCCGGGCAAAAAACACTCTGGAAAAGATATATCAGAAATACGTCGAGCTCCACGTTCATCTCAACGAGCAAAAACAAGCCGGTCAGGTATTTAACGACCAGACCGACACGTTTAATCGCAAATTAAATTCATCAACCAATGTTTTGAAAAAATTCGACGTTGAAAACGGTATCGCCGGAGCCGAAACCGGCGTTCAGAGAGAGCTTCTGCTGAAACAGCTTTTCGACACAGAGGCGCAGCTGCATTCTACGCAGACCGAGATGATCGAAACCGAGCGCCGGATTGCGGATTTGCAGGAAAAAGTCAGCGCCCAGCCCGAACAGATTCAAACAGGCGCGGTTTCAAAATACGCGGCGGCGATCGACCGTATGAAAGAAGAGCTCGCCCAGCTCGAACAGCAAAGAACGCAGCTGCTGCAAAAATACCAGCCGAACAGCCGTCTCGTTCGCGAAAACGAAGGACGGATTCAGCAGTTAAAAAAATCAATCGCCGAGGAAACGGCAAATCCGCCGCAGGAAAAATCCTTCGCGCTCAACGATTTGCGGCGCAAGCTGGTCGCCGAGCTTTACGCTTTGCAAACTTCCCTGGTCGCCTTAAAAGAGCGCGAGAAGAAATTGTCGCCGCTCGTTGCCAAATTGCGTCAGCAAAGCACGCAGCTTAACAGCAAAACGATCGAGCGGGAAAATTTGGAGCGCGCCAAAAACGTCAACGAAGAAGCTTACCTGCTTTATCAAAAGAAGGCTCGCGAAAACGAAATCAGCCAGATTCTCAACAAGGAGCAAATCGTAAACTTCAGCCTTGTCGATGCGCCGAGAACCGACGGCGAACAGAAAAATCCCAAACCGCTTTTAAATCTTGTGGTTTTAATTTTTATCGGCTCGATTGCCGGATTTGCCTGCGCGATCGTTATGGAAAAATTTGCCGCGCCCGAAAGCTCATATAATTTAATAGTTTCAGCCCGCGAAATCGAACGAAACTGGAATTTGCCCGTGCTCGCTTCAATTCCCGTCATACTTCAGCCAAAACCCGCCGAAATTATGCCTGTCCGAAAGCCTATTTCCCTGCTTCCAGCTGCCAAAAAAGGCGAATAACAACATTTTATTAAAAATTTTACTGAAATCTCTCGCCTGTTTCGACTTTATAAGCAGAAGAAATAAAAAGGATTACGAGGACTTCACTATGAAAGAGCGGATTAGAGCTTCTCTGGTATTCGTTTACAAACTGCTCGATTTAGCCGGTCTCGCCTTTGCTTTATGGCTGGCGTTTTATCAGGGCGGACCCGAAGGATTTGATTATGTCGTTCAGGCGGCAGTTTCACCGACGCTCGAAACCTCGATGTTTTTTACAGGCGTTTTAAGCAGCTGGGCGTTTATTCTTTCATCTTTCTGGCTGTATCGTTCAAAACGGCTGGCAAATTGGAAAGATGAATTCGTTGACGTTTTGCGGGCGGTTGTTTTCTGCACGTTAATTCTCGCAACGCTTATATTGCTGGCTGAATGGCGCGTTTTCCCGAAAAGATTTTTGCTGATCTTCACCGCCACTTCCTTTGCGATTCTCTTTTTAATAAGGCTTTTTAAACGCAGCCTTTTAAAACAATTCCGCTTGCGCGGGCGAAATCTGCGGTCGGTCGTCGTTATCGGCGCGGGCGCTCGCGGACAGAAAATTGTCGAGCTAATCAGGGAAAATCCGGAAATCGGCTATCATTTCGCCGGGTTCGTCGATGATTTGAACGTGCCCGGGATTATCGGCAATTTATCGCAGATTCCGCAGGTTTTAGCCGAAAACGTCATCGACGAAGTGATCATCTGCCTGCCCATCAAAACCTTTTACGACAAGATGGAATCGATCGCCAGAACGGCGGAAGAACAAGGAATTACGGTCAGGCTGCATTCGGATTTATTCAATTTGAAGCTGGCGCGCGCCGTGCCCGGCGAAATCGGCGAAGCCCCGATCTTATCGCTTTACACGACTCGCTTGTCCGAATGGCAGATGTTTCTGAAAAACTCTACAGACTTTATTTGCGCGTCGGTTTTGGTGTTTATCCTCGCGCCTTTAATGTTCGTCATCGCCGCGCTTATTAAACTGACTTCTCCGGGTCCGGTTCTTTTCATACAGGAGCGCGTCGGTTTAAACAAACGGCGATTCAAAATGTTTAAATTCCGCACGATGGTCGTCGATGCCGTCGAGCAGCAAAAAAACCTGGAAACCTTAAACGAAGCGAACGGTCCGGTTTTTAAGATAAAAAACGATCCGCGCATAACTCCGATCGGAAAATGGCTGCGCAAAACGAGCCTCGACGAGTTGCCGCAGCTGTTTAATATTCTACTCGGCGATTTATCTCTCGTCGGACCGAGACCGCTTCCCGAACGCGATTTTCAAAAATTCAACAAGCTCTGGTTTAACCGAAGGTTCAGCGTCAAACCGGGCATCACGTGCATCTGGCAGATTTCCGGCAGAAGCGAAACGAGTTTTGACAAGTGGATTTTGCAGGACCTCGAATATATCGATAAATGGTCGCTCGGTCTCGATCTGAAAATCCTTTTCAAAACGATTCCCGCGGTTTTACGCGGAACGGGCGCAATGTAAAAGTCGCAGGTCGTTTTTTTCGGGCGATGAATTTTTCGATTTCGATGATTTCGATAATGAAACAAACAACAAAGCTTTACCTGTTAATTTTTGCGCTGTTTTTCGGCGCGTGTCTTCTCGGCGCGAGCGTTATAACGCTTGGCGGCGATTCGGGTTCAAAGGTTTTAGCGCTCGGAGCTCTTGCGTTTTCAGCCGTCGCTTTCGCTGCGTGCATTGCTTTGGAATTACCGGTTATCAAGATTGTTCGCTTTGCTTTCATCGCTTCGTTTTTTTTCAAAGGCGATTTGAATTTTTATAAAATAAACGAGATAGAAGATCCTTCGGGCTTTAATGTTTCTTTGACGCTTCTGACCGCTTTGATCCTGTTGGTTTACGATCAATTTATTGACGATGAATCAACCGCCGAAAAAATATTTCCGTTTTCATTTTCTTTTCTTTGCTCGGCGTTATTCGTTTCGGCGCTCGTTTCCGTTCTTTACAGCGGTTCCGAAATGCTCGGATGGTTTTCGCTCTGGTCGTTTTCAGGCTCGGTTTTGATAGCTTTCGCCGTCGCATCGCATTTTTCGCGCCGCGAAAGAATGATTCAATTAATTGTCGGCGTCGCGGCGGGACTTTTATTTACGGGCGTCGTTTCCCTTTCGCAATACGTTTTGGATTTCCCATCGAATCTCGCTTTTTTCGGAACCGGGACGGAAGAAGAATTGCTCGGAACACAAAGTCAGGCGCTTTCGCGCGTTCCGGCTTTTCTCAGAACGCCGACCGAAATGGCTTGGATCGTTTCCGCTCTGATTCCGCTGGTTATCGCCCCGCTGATCTGCCGCGTGAAAAGCATCGAATCGAGATGGAAGTTTATTTTATCGATCGGCGCTGTTTCGGGCGTCGTCGCCGTCATTCTTTCGCTTGCGCGCGGCAGCTGGATTTCGCTTCTCGTCGCTGTTTTTACGGTTATATTATTCGGCTGGTATAAGCTTTCAACAGCGGAAAAAAAGTCGTACTTAATTTCTACGTGCGGAATTTTGTTTTTTTCCTGCCTTTTGCTCGCGCCGTTTTCTCCGAGAATTTACGAGCGACTGACGGCGGACGACGACGGTTCGGCTCTTATACGCGTGCCTTTGATGGAAACCGCCGTGAGAATGATAACTGATAATCCGCTCGTCGGCGTCGGATTAAACGAGTATCGTTCGAGCATGACGAAATACGATGAAACCGGTATTTTCGTCAGCCAGGCGTTTCCGAATCCCGTTCACAATGTTTTCGCGCACATTACAGCGGAAATCGGCGCGCCCGGCGGAATTATATTTTGCCTTTTGATTTTTTTCGCCCTGATCGAATGCGTTCGGTCAATGAAAGCCCGCGACCGGCTGCTTTTCGCAATCGCTTTAGGCGCCGCCGCCGGGATTATCGCTTTTGTAATTTCGGCAATGAAAGAGCCGGGCTCGCTCGGCTCGGTTCGACCGCCGATTCGCACGCTTTTTTTTATGATCGGCATAATTGCCGCTGCCGGCAGAATTCGCCGAAGGCTTTTTTATTAAATCGCTATACTTTTCAGTTTTCAAAAATTACATGACAGCCGCCGCCGTCGATAAAAAATTTATGCCTTCCCGCGCAAGCCCCGGCGTTACGCAAAATCTCTTGTGGATGGTTTGGTCCGGAAGCATCAGCATCGCCAACAGCGTAGTTCTGTGGATTTTTATGGCGCGAATGCGCGACGTCGAGGAAATGGGCAGGTTTACCATCGTAATGGGACTTTACGCTTTATTTTATAACGTCTGCTCGCTCGGATTGATGCCGTTTCTCGTCAACGAAATCAGCCGGAAAATCGAATCCGCCAAATTATCTGAAAACGCCGAAAACGAAGAGCGAAAGCTTTCGAATTTTATCGGGAGCGCTTCGGTTATCCTGTTTTTTTCCGGGATTGTCTGCGCCGCCGCAATGACGATTGCCGCCTTTTTCGTCAGCGATTCCTGGTCGGTGCGCGTTTCGACTTTAGTTTTGAGCTTTGCCGTCATACCGACCGGATTGATCTGCGTCAGCGAAGCGGCTGCCATCGCACACGGGCGAACCGGATTAATAGCTTTTGTTTCGACTTTCGAAAATCTTTTGCGGACGATTATTCCTTTCGCGCTGATCTGGCTCGGCTTCGATATTTCCGTAATTTGCGCTTCTTTCGTCGCTGTCAGAATCGCAGCATTATTTCCATATCTTCAAGCGGCGCGTCATCGGCTCAAGCAGTTTAATTTCGACGTTTCGGAATTTGTGAAAATCTTAAAAGCAACGCCTACTTTTGCCGGAACGATAACTCTGGCATCGGTTAACTGGCAGGCGGCGATAATTCTTTTAGGTTATTTAAGTACTGAAATCGAATCGGCGAAATACGGCGTCGCGTCGCGTTTTTTGATTCCGGTCAGTATTTTACTAGCCGGTTATTCAAGCGTTATCCAGCCGGTTCTCGCCCGCCACGTTGAAAAGTCATTCATTGAAACGCGCGTTTATCTTTCAAAAATGCTTCGTTATCCGCTGCTTGCGGCAACGCTTGCCGCGTTTATTTCGCCGTTTTTGTCAACGCAAATTTTGACTTCTTTTTTCGGCGCTTCATACGCGGAAACCTCGACTACTCTGAATATTCTTGCGCTCTGCGTCATTCCCTTTTGTCTTGTCATGATCGTTTCGCGCGGTTTGGTCGCGACGGGATCGCAGCATATCGATCTGCTCGCAAACGCGCTCGGAGTTTTTGCGTGCGTGATTATGTGCTGGATTTTGATTCCGATTTACGGCGCGGCGGGCGCGGCGGCGGCGCAATTATTTTCATTACTTTTAATGGCGCTGCTCGAAGCCGTTTATTTATCGAAAAGATTAAGCGAATTTCGCTTCCAGCCCGGCGCCTGAAAACCTTTGCTCGCATTCATTTAATTATTTGGAAAACCTGCGCTTTTAACTCTCTAAAGATTAAGAACTATTAATTAAATATTACTTTTCTAAAGTTTTCTGAGTGGCAAATGAGCAAATACCTATCAAACTTCAGGCTTGCCGGGCAAAATCTTACGTCAACGATTATTCAAAAACCGTTGAAAGATTCGGCGCTCGCCTGTAAGCCCAGAATCTTGATGGTCGGAATGCATCTTACAAAAACGCGCGGCGGAATTTCGACGCTCATTTCCGAAATTTTAAACTCTTCTCTGAAAGATGAATTCGAGTTCGTTTATATAGAATCTCAAGCCGAAGATTTCGGCGGAGTCGGCAAAGCGCTGCTGGCTGTCCGGGCGGTTTTGCTTTTTATTTTCAACTGCATTCTGAAACGCCCGCATTTAATTTACGTTCATCTCGGCAGCAACGCCAGTTTGTATCGCGAATCCTTTTTTATTTTTCTTGCAAAACTTCTGCGCAAACCTGTTATCGCTCATTTTCACGCCGGGGATATAAACGAATATTACCCTTTTCAAAGCTCTGCCGGGCGCGGATATATCCGCCGCGCCATCGCTTTCAGCGATAAAATCATCGCCGTTTCGGAAGAATCGGCGCGGCAGCTGCGAAACGTTGTCGGCAATTTAAATATCTCTGTCATACCGAACGCCATCGACACATCGGTTTTTAAATTTAACCGGAAAACAGTAAACGAATGCGAAAGTCCGGGTTTTTTGCGTTTATTGTTTGTCGGCGCCGTCGGAAAATTAAAAGGCGAAAAGGATTTAATCAAAGCCCTTTCGATTTTACGCGAGCGAAAATTCTTTATAAAAGTTTCGTTTCTCGGATACGGCGCTGAAAATCTTAAAAGTTATTGCGAAAAGTTAAATGTCGCCGAATTCATAGAATTCGCGGGCGCCGTTTCAATGAGCGAGCGCATAGATTTTTTTCGAAAAGCCGATATTTTCGTTCTCCCGACTTACGCGGAAGCGATGCCGATGTCGGTTATCGAAGCTATGGCAGCAGGTTTGCCGGTTATTTCGACAAAAGTCGGCGGAATTCCCGAATTAATCGAACACGGAAAAGACGGGCTGCTTTACGCGGCGGGCGACGTAAATGCTTTAGCGGATAATATTTCACTGCTGCTCGGCGATGAAACCGCGCGCATAAATTTGGGGCGAAACGCCCGCAAAAAAGCCTCCGAGCAGATGGATTTTCACCCGTATGCGCAAAAGCTGCATTTTCAAATATCGGAACTTCTGACCGTAAATAATATAAAGAATATATGACGACAACAAAGCTTTTGATAAAGCGTTCGATAAAATCGTTCGCTTCCCTTACAAAATCGAAAACCGTTTTTCCGAAAACCGAGCCCGGTTCGGTAAATATAATCGCATATCATCGGGTGGTCGCCGATATCGCCAAAGCCGAAAAAGACGCAATTTACGGGCTTGTCGTTTCGTCTGCGACTTTTCGGCGGCATTGCGAGCTTTTACGAAAATCTTTCGACGTCGTATCGCTCGAAACAGCGCGTTTCTTTTTAGACGGGGAAAGAAAAGTTTCGCGCCCTTTAGCCGTTATCACTTTCGACGACGGTTATCTTGATTTTTATGAGGAAGCTTTTCCGATCCTGAACGAATACGGGCTTCCGGCGACGGTTTTTCTGCCGACCGAATTCATCGGCGGCGATAAATTTCTCGCTCACGACCGCATTTACTGGCTCGTAAAACTTGCCATTGAAAAATCCGTTCCGGTTTATAAAGCGCTGATTCAAGCGGGGCTTTCGAAAAACATCGCCGCAAAGCTCGCTGTCGAAACAGACGTTTTAAAGCTGACCGATTCATTAGTTTATTTGCCGAAAGATCTGCGCGAGCGCGTAATTTTCCAGATAGAAGTTTCGCTCGGCGATAAATTTGAAAGCTATCCGCCGGAATACCGGCTTTTGAGCTGGGAAACGATCCGGGAAATGTCGAAAAAAGGCATAAGTTTCGGCGGTCATACGGCAAATCACGTCGTTTTGCCGCTTGAAGCTCAAGCTTCAATGGAAACCGAAATTCATGAAAGCAAAAAAACGCTTGAAGCGCAGCTGGGAAAAAGCGTTGTTTCCTTTGCATACCCGAACGGCGAATACAATCTCCGCGCAAAACAGATGCTTGCCGAAGCCGGTTATAAAATCGCCGTCACGACCGAAACAAAAATCAACCGGACCGGATCGGATTTATTGCTGCTCGGGCGAATAAGTCTTTGCGAAGAATCAACGCGCGGTTTTAAGGGCAGTTATTCGCACAGCGTTGCGAGCTTAAGATTAGGAATTTAGGTTATTTACGCCCGTTTCAAGAAGGAGTGCCGCTTAAAATGAATCAAACAAAATTATTGTCGTTTAACCCGAAACCGCACGTTAACGGAAATGTGCTAAAAGCGAAAACGTCCGGAGAAAACGAATCGTTTTCTTCGCGGGCTTCTATCTATTTTCACCCGAATCATACAGCCTCGAATCAAATAGCTCTGAATTCATTTTCAATTGTTCGCGGGCTGGGAGCGCTGGCATTCGCGCTTGTTTTTACCAGCAGCGCGTTAAAGCTCGCGCATCATTTTAACGGCTCCGGCTCAATGGTTCTTCATAAACTCGTCAAGCTTTTTTATGTCGATCTCGAATTGAATGTTCCGGCTTTTTTCTCTATGCTTTTGCTGCTTTTCGCGGCTTGCCTGCTTTCGCTGATCGCTGTGCTCAAACGGCGCAAAGCGGCTGAATACGTTTTTCACTGGGCACTGCTTTCCGCCGGGTTTTTGTTTATGGCATTTGATGAAATCATCGCCGTTCACGAAAGAATGATCGAACCGATGCGCGATATTCTGGGCGGCGGTCAGCTCGGCGTTTTGTATTTTGCCTGGGTCGTTCCGGCGCTCGCGCTCGTTTCCTTTCTCGGATTTTTCTTTTTGAGATTTCTCCGCAGCCTGCCTCAAAAGACGAGAATTTCTTTTGTAGTCGCCGCCGTAATTTACCTTGGGGCTGCCGTCGGGCTCGAACTCATCGAAGGAAGTCATTCGGAGATTAACGGCAAAGATAACGTAGTATATATTTTCCTGACGACGCTTGAAGAAACGCTGGAAATGATCGGATTGATTGTGTTTATTCGGGCTCTGCTCGTATATTTAGCCGAATACTGCAAAGAGCTGCGTCTTCGAATCGAAGTTTTCAAAAGCGAATCCTGAATAAAGATTCCCGTGCGGTAAATTCAAAATTTTGTGCCCGCGAAATATCCGAAAAGCATAAAAAGTGAAAGCGTTTCGGTAATAAATCAGACGCCGGAAGGTTTTCCGTAATTTTCGCCTGTTTAATCGGTTTCGCGAACATTTTTTTCCTTCAATCATCATTAATCATCATTATTAATCGCATTAATCCGGCAATAAAAACAAAAGCCGTCATTTACCGGCAAAACTGCAAGAAATCTCTCATTAAAACTGGAAAATCCTTTTCTTTATAACTCTACATAGTGCAGTTAAAAATAATCCTCCGCGATTTTAGCGATTACAGGGAGTTAGAATATGAGTGTAGCCATTGTTACGGGTTGTTCGGGCTTGATCGGAAGCGAAGCCACGAGATTCTTTCACAAACAGGGGTTTGAAGTTATCGGTATCGATAACAATATGCGTGAATATTTTTTCGGCAAAGACGGTTCGGTAAACTGGAACACCCAATCTCTGAAAAGAGATTTGAAAAACTTCACGCATTACTCAGCCGATATTCGCCACGAAAACGCGATCCGCGATATTTTTCGCCGCTACGGCAAAAACATTTCCGTCGTAATTCACACCGCCGCGCAGCCGAGCCATGATTGGGCGGCAAAAGAACCTTTAACCGATTTCAGCATCAACGCTACCGGAACGCTTGTTTTACTCGAAGCGGTGCGTGAATTTTGCCCCGACGCGCCGTTTATTTTCACTTCGACCAATAAAGTTTACGGCGACACGCCTAATTATTTGCCGCTCGTCGAAAAAGATATGCGCTGGGAAATTGATTCGTCGCACCCGTATTTTGAAAAAGGAATCGACGAATCGATGAGCATCGATGCTTCAAAGCACAGCATTTTCGGTTCGAGCAAAGTCGCGGCGGACGTTATGGCGCAGGAATACGGGCATTATTTCGGTATTAAAACCGGCATTTTTCGCGGCGGATGCCTGACCGGTCCGGCGCATTCGGGCGCGATGCTTCACGGGTTTCTGGCTTATTTAATAAAATGCGTGGTTTACGAAAAGCAATACAAGATTTTCGGCTATAAAGGCAAACAGGTTCGCGACAACATTCATTCGAGCGATCTGGTAAACGCTTTCTGGCATTTTTATAAAAATCCGAAAGCCGGCGCCGTCTACAATATCGGCGGCAGCCGCCACAGCAATTGCTCGGTTCTCGAAGCGATAGAAATCGCCGAGGCGAAAGCCGGCAAACCGCTTTACTACAATCTCTGCGAGCAAGCCAGAGAAGGCGATCACATCTGGTGGGTCAGCGACGTCAGCCGTTTTCAAACCGATTACCCGGAATGGAGTTATCAATACGATCTCGAAACGATTATCGAGGAAATCGTTGACGCGACGACGGAAAAATACCGCGACGAAACAAAATATCAGCTCATCGCCGCTTAAATAAGTTTTTAAAGGGCACGTCAAAACAAATCATGCTGGATTTCGGTAAACAAAACGTTTTAGGCGTCGGGATCAACGCGGTCGATTACGAATCGGCTGTCGAAAAGATCGTCGATGCCGCCCGTGAAAATCGTCCTTACGCGGTCAGCGCGCTCGCTGTTCACGGCGTAATGACGGGCGTTCTGGATTCGGTTCAGCGCCACCGTCTAAACGAATTAGACCTTGTTGTCCCTGACGGTCAGCCGGTTAGATGGGCGTTAAACCGGCTTTACCGGATAAAACTGCCCGACCGTGTTTACGGACCGAATCTAACGCTCAAAGTATGCGAACGCGCGGCAAGCGAAGGCTTGAGCATATATCTTTACGGCAGCAGGCGCGAAGTTTTAGAGAGCTTCGAAATCAATTTAAAGAAACAATTCCCGGCGCTCGAAATCGCCGGAAAACAACCTTCGCGTTTCCGGCAGGTAACGGCTAAAGAGCAGGCGGAAATCGCCGAAACAATAAATAAAAGCGGCGCTTCGATCGTGCTTGTCGGCTTGGGATGCCCGAGACAAGAAACATGGGTTTACGAAAATCGCGAATCGCTTTCGATGCCGCTTTTGGCAGTCGGCGCGGCTTTTGATTTTCACGCCGGAACCGTTTCTCAGGCTCCTCAATGGATTCAGAATCGCGGGCTCGAATGGCTTTTTCGTTTCGTTCAGGAACCGAAACGGCTCTGGAAACGCTACGTTTTTCTAAATCCGCTTTACCTTTTTTTTCTCGCGCTGCAAATGGCAAAGCTTCGTCAAATCGATTTAAATGATACGGTTTCGCCGTCTAGCCGGATGCGATTCGGTTAAAAAAAAAATGAGCTTTTACCGGAAATCATCAGCCGCTTTTTCAAATTCATTGCGATTCGCTCGCGATGAATTTTGTTTAGCGCGAATTAAGTTTTTTCTTTTACCCGTTTTAACTTTGAGCATTTGCGCCTCGTGTCAACCGGCGGCAAAAGCCGGAGATTTTTCATTTGAAACGAGTATTCGAAAAGCAAAAAACGAAACCGCGCTCGCCGAGGCAAAACAAAACATCGAAAAATATCGCAAAGGAACGGCGCGTATAAAAGTTTTGGATGCAAACGGCAAAACCGTCAGGCAAGCGCGATTGAAAATAAAACAAATTTCACACGACTTTAAATTCGGCTGTTATTTAAAGATCGACGATCTCGCAGCGGAAAAGCTCGCCGCTTATCAAGAAAATTTCGCCCGTTTGTTTAATTACGCCGTAATCGGAACTTACTGGGACTTTATTGAAAATCAAAGAGGCGTCGAAAACTGGACATGGTTTGAACGCGAGTCGGCGCTGGCTGAAAATCTAAAAGCCGGAATTCAGGCTGCGCCCGTGCTTTGGGGAACAAACGAATACGGAACTCCAGCCTGGCTGCCCAAGGATAGAAACGAGCTTTTGCGGGTTCTCGAGCGCCGCGTTAAGTCTGCCGTAACCAGAGACGCTCACCGAATTGCCGACTGGGAAATCGTCAACGAACCGCTCGCGCCGAAACCCGACGTTTTCGCTCAAAGAATCGGGACCGGTTACATCGAGTCCGCGTTTTTATGGGCGCGCGAGGCTGCGCCGGAAAAGCGTTTGATGATTAACGAATACGGCGTTTTCGGATCGATTGAAAAACATAACTACAACCGCGACAAATATCTGAATTTATTAAATGAATTAAAAAGCAAAAATGTCCCGTTCGACGTAATCGGCATCCAGGCGCATGCCAACGGCGAATGGTACGAGCCTTCGAACGTCGCCGAACAACTCGAACGCTACGCCGCTCTCGGCAAGCCGATTCAAATAACCGAATTCAGCGCGCAAACGCTCGAATACGACGACCGCGCAACGCCGCTCGGCATATCAGGCGCTTATAAATCCGGCGTTTGGACGGCGGAAAAACAAGCCGAGTTTTATCGCGAATTTTACACCGTAAGCTTTAGCGTTCCGCAGGTCGAAGCAATCGTCGCCTGGGGACTCGATGACGCGAGAGCATGGCTTCCGGGCATCGGCTTGATTGATGAAAACGAATTTAAAAAACCTAACTATCTGGTTCTCGAACGTTTGATAAACGAAGAATGGCGAACCGATCTCGAATTGAATACGATCAACGCCAATATTTCACCTTTCCGCGGATTTTACGGCGTTTATGAAGTCGAAGTCAGCGTCAGAGGAAAAAGTAAAAAAGCAAAATTCGAGTTAAAAAAAGATTTTGAGAATTACTGGATTGTAAAATTTTAAACAGGAAGCTTATGAGTGCAGTTGATATTTTGTCTGAAAACAATCATTTTGCCGTCAGGGGAAAACCCTTTGTAAACGAAACTCCGAGCAATCCTCTTTTTCACGCGGAAATTACAAAAGGCGGCGCCCGAATTATCTATGAGTTATACGATGAATGGACGGCGCTCTGCGAAGAAGGAGCAAGCGACGAACCGTTTTTTCGACCCGAGTGGTTTGCTTCATTCGTAAAAAATTTTGAAACCGAGATATTACTTCTAACTGTCAGGCGCAAAGGAAAACTGCGCTCGGTTTTGCCGCTCGTAAAAAAATCCGGCAGCCTTCACGGTTTTCCGGCGCGCAAATTACAAGCGGTTTTTAATCCGAATTCACCCCGTTTCGATGTAATTCACGGCGCGGACGAAACCGAAAAGAAAGAAATTATAAAAGCCCTCTGGAGTGAAATAAAAACACTGTCGAACTGGGGCGCGCTCGAGTTTCGCCTGGTAAAAAAAGACAGCTGGCTTAATGATTTGCTCGTTTTGGCTGAAGCCGAAAATTATAAAACAGGCGTTTGGAAAATGGACGGCGCTCCGTTTATAGAGCTGCCGCGAGGCGAAAACAAAGAAAAATTAATCGAAGAGTACTTTAAAGGCGCGAGAAAACATCTGCGGCAGGAATTAAACCGCAGATTGCGCCGTTTAAAAGAACGCGGCGAAATCGAATTCCTCGCAACGCGTGATTACGCGCCCGAACTGATGCGGCAATATTTCGAGCTCGAAGAAAAAGGCTGGAAAGGGCGCGGCGGAACAGCCGCGGCGAACGACGGGAAAGCAGTCGCGCTGCACGATGATTTCGCCCGGCAGCTTGCCGAAAAAAACCGGCTTCGCATTTACCGTCTCAACCTTGACGGCAAAACAATCGCCATGAACATCAATATCATGACGAAAAATCGAGCCGTTCACTGGAAGACGTCCTACGACGAAGAATATGCCCGTTACTCGCCGGGAAATTTGCTTTTCAGGGAGTTTTTAAGCGATTGCGTCCGAAACAATTTTACCGAAATCGACTTTTTAAGCCCCGCGACGCCGAACAAAAAGTTCTGGGCGACGGGCGAACGCGAGCACGCCGCGTTTTATGTTTTCCAGCCCGGACTGCTCGGCTTGATGCACTGGAAATGGAAATTTTCCGTCATTAAACGTTTGCGTAAATACAAAGCAGGGATCGCGTTTTGAGCCGCAGCCGAAGACAGTAATCACCATATTAAATGAGCCGGATTTTTATTAAAAAACTATCAGGAGAAAACGCTTTAGAATCGCTGCGCGAAGAATGGCGAAACCTTTTCGCGGCGAGCGAAGCTTCGCCGTTTTTATGCCTGGAGTGGCTTTTGACGTGGTATAAGTTTTTCGGCGACGGCAAAACTTTGTTTATTCTGAAAGCGTATCGCGATAACCGTTTAATCGGCGCATTGCCGCTTTGCCTTCAGCAAAAACGTTTTCTCGGAATGAAAATCAGGCGTCTGGGCTTTATCGGCGGCGAGATCGGCGGCGCGGATTATTTGGATTTGATAGCCAAAAGCGAGGATATGCCCGAAATTCTGCAAGCGTGTTTCGATTTTCTGAAAAATGAAACATCTTTCGATGTAATCAACCTGGAAAATCTTGCAGAAAATTCCGCAATCGCTCAACACTTAAAACACTCCGGAGCGTTCGGTTCAAAAGAAATTTTCAAGTATTCCGCATCGACGACTTCGGTTTGCCCGAGGATTGATTTAAAAGACGGTTGGGAAGCGGTTTTGCGGCAAAGCAAACGAGCCTCGAACTTCAAGCGCAAACTCAAACAGCTGGAAAAAATGCCTGGATTCGAATACCGCTCCGTAACTTCCGCCCCGGAAACCCCCGAGGCATTCGAACGATTTTTCGCGCTTCACGAAAAACGCTGGAAAAACAGCGGCGGCTCCGAGCTCTGCGGGCATCCGCGGCTCTATACATTTCAGAGCGAACTGATAAAAGCCTTGTCTCAAACCGGGCTTCTCAGATTTGAAGAAATTTGGGTCGAAGGAAAATGCCGCAGCTCGGTTTACGGGCTCGATGACGGGCGCGCATTTTATTATTACAATTCCGGCTATGATTTGGATTGGGCGAATTACAGCGTCGGGCTTGTTTTGATCGGTCTCTCGGTGAAAAACGCAATCGAGCGCGGCAATCTTGTTTATGATTTTCTGCGCGGAGACGAAACTTATAAATTCGACTGGGCAAACGGAAAAACAGAATTAATTTCCGCCACTTTAAGCCGAAATACATTTCCGGCTTTCGCTTTTCAATTCGTCAATCAAGCGTTTTTTGTTATCAAGAATTTTTCGAAATCGGCTCTGCCCGATTCATTTACAGAACCGGTAAAAAATTGGCGGCGGGAATGGAAAAGAAATTACCAATTGTCCGCGCTTAAAGCCGGAAAAACCCGGTGATCGATACGCGAAAACACGAGTCTACGAAAATACGAAAATACGAAAATGGGCAATAAGGTTTCAATCGTCATTATCGGACGAAACGAAGAACAAAGCGTCGGCAGATGCCTTTCAGCCGCAATAAAAGCCGGAGAGCAGATCGGCGGCGCGGAAATAATTTTTGTCGATTCCGCATCGACCGATAAAACCGTCTCGATCGTAAAATCTTTCGGCATTCGCGTTCTTTCATTAAAATCCGAACGAAAACTGACGCCTTCAGCCGGTCGCTTCGTCGGTTCACAATACGCGCAGGGCGATTTTATTTTATTCCTCGACGCCGACACATTGATTTACACAGATTTTTTGCCCGCCGCGCTAACGCATTTCCAAAACAATCCGAAAGTCGGCGGAGTAAACGGTCGCATCGACGACGCTGACGAAACGGGAGAAATTTTATTAAATGTCGAAGAACGTTTTGAAAGCATAACCGATGTTAAATGGCTGCGCGGTCCTTGCTGTTTTTACCGTAAAAAAGCGCTTCTCGAAGCCGGTTCCTTTAACCCGCATTTAGCTGTCGAAGAAGAAGCCGAACTCGGTTTGCGTCTTATTAAACACGGCTGGAAGCTTCAATTAATCCCTTTACGGATGGCGTGTCACACGCGCTGCTATCATATGCAGACGCTCGAAAGCGTTATCTCGATTTTCAAGCGCGACATCATCGCCGGGCGGCTCGGCGAAGTAACTAAAACAATCGGCTGCGCATTCAAAGAAGGTTTCGGGCTGGCTTTTTGCTGGCTTAGGTTAAAAACCACTATTATATTTTTCTTCTGGCTCATTCTGCTGTCTTTATGCCTGGTTCTGCCGCCGAATTTACCCTCGAAAACAATTTTTATATTCCTGATCGTTTCGGGAGTTGCGGCTATTTTCGGAAAGAAGCGCAGCATAAAACAAACCTTGCTCTTTGCCCTGACAAAAATTTTGAATTTTATAGATTTACTCGCCGGCTTGCCTAAATTATTAATAAAAAATCCAAAGTGTTATTCTTTGGATATTATCGAATTGTAAGCTGAATTTCACGCAAAAGCTTTATAAAAAAGCTTGTTGAAATTGCCGGGCGTTTTCAAATCGGAAACAGCGATTAAAGGCTTTTTAGCCAATAATAAAAAGCGTTTCATTCCTGAATTCTCATTCGCGTTCCCCAATTCGGATTATGTTCCCTTGTACATTTAATGATAGTTTCGCCAATCGAAACCTGTTGATTTTCACGCAGCGGCGCATCTTCTAAATGGGAAGTGCCGTTCGGATCAATTATTATAGAAAGCGCTTCGGGATCACCGTAGTTACTATGACCGATTCTCAACGCGATTCCGAGGCGAAACGGTTCGTCCAGCCCCTTGTATTTCTCGAATTGTCCCCAATTTTGACGAGCTTCAGGATAGATATCCCATCCGGAATAAGCTCCTCCCAGATTTCTAAAATAAAATCTTCCCCGCGTCTCTCCGTCTTTAACAAACGGAAGCGCGGGCGAGCGCAAATCAAACATTTGAGAAAAGGCATTCGAAGGATTATCAAACGCGCCGGGCGGATGCCAGCCCCAGCGACGACGTTCGTAATTATTGGGCATCATGTAATATCTTCCGCCGCTCGTCATAATATCCCTATCAACCGCGTCGACATATACACAGGTTTGCGGGTTATTAAGATCCGTGCATTGCTGAGCCAATGGATGATTGCCTCCGAGAGCATGTCCTATTTCATGCGCAATTATTAACGGTCCGGTTACAAACCAACTCTCCGGTATCCATACCCATTGCGGCGCGCCGCGCTGCCCGAGCGCGCCGCGAGTAGCAAAAGGAAACAAAGAGCATCCAGGCATATCATTGAATACAACAACCGCCAGGTCAACGCTACCGTTTGAAGTATCGATGCTCTGCTCTCGCAGACGCTGTTGAATGATTGGCGTAAATTGGTTAACAAGCTGATCGTGCTGCTCCTGACAATTTGATGAAACTGCTGCCTGTATCGTCACCGGCACGACGTCTGTCTGCGGATGATGTACGCCTGTAAAACCGAACATCCCGTACGATGCTTCAAAATAAAACTTATTAACCGAGTCCGGCGCATTGAAAAGATTATTGCGGATTGCTTCCGGCGTCACTCCCGAAGAAGAAATTTGCTTTTCAGACTTTGCAGGCGCCGATTGAGATTGGATAGTTAAAGGCACTGAGACAAGTTTATAAAGCCCGATTGTCGGGGGCGGCGCGGTCAGATATTTTTCTGACACTGAATTGAGCGGCGAAACCTTAACGTTTAACAATTTATTATTCTTCAGACTGCCGCTAACTTTAACCGGTTGATTTGAAAGCAGACCCAAGGTTTTATCACCCGGAAGCGAAACCCATTTTTCAGTATAAACTCCATTCTCTAAAGCCGAATAAGTAAAGTAAAACTCAGTGATTGACGCGGCATCGCCTGAAAGTTCCGCGCCCGGCTTCGGCATGCTGTCTTTAGTGAGAGAAGGTTTTGTTTCCGTGACAATTGTTCGAATTTGTCCGGTTTGATTGAAATTGCCGGTTTGTGCCGGAGCCAGCCCGGAGGCAAGCAATATCGCACATAATATTGCGTTGACCTTTTTTCGACCCGCCATCAAATATCTTATAAGTATGTGAGATTTTCCTACAGCAATCAGGCAATTTTTTTCAAAATTCATATTAATTCCCCTTGCGTCTTAAACGATGTGCGGATAACTATTTTGACCACTTATACTGTTTAACCGAAGTTAGAGAATATATCATTAGCGTTTGTAATTACGAGTAAATTTCTTTTGCCTGTAATACTTTTTAAGGCTCTTGCTTAGCTTTAATTATTCGGAAACTCGCAAAAACCGCCAAAACCGGAATAAACAATCCGAATCTTATTGCTTATCTGGTTTCAGTTATATTTTAGCGTGCATGTAATTGCGGATTGCTGAAAGTTTACGGTTTGGATTAGTTAATCTTTTTCACCGATTCTTAATAACCTTCTGTTTGCGCGCTGATCCATCTGTCGATCTCTTCCTGCGAAGGTTCGCGTCCTAATTCTTCAAGCAGACTTTCGCGGGCGACCGTTTGTTCCTGCGCGACTAAAGACTGCAATGAAGAATCGGTTCCGTTTGATTTGTCATTCGATTCTCCTCTCAATTCCCGTTCAGTATTATTATTTGTACTCATATATTTATTACTCCCTTTTCCTTTTTTTACGGCAAAAAACAACTTAATATATTCAGCATATTCCAAATCATTAAAAGATAGTCATTTCAAAAAAAGATAGTCATTTCAAAACCGACATTTTTACCCGGCGATTCCCGTTTGCATTTTCGACATAAGCGATGAAAACACGCTCGCCGATCTGAGCGGCGACCGGAAGCTCCCCGGTTGCAAGTTCCCGTGTTCCGTAAACGTTAGAATCAGCGGTTTCCTGTTTCGCCGCATAAAGTTTTCCGTTTTCCGTCCAGATAATTGTAATAGTTTTCTTTTCGCCGGAAAGAAGCGCAGGCGTTCCGCCGATAGCGTTTTCACTGACTAAAGAGCGTGGAGTAAAGGTCTTTCCGAAGTCTTTTGATTCAGACGTGTAAATTCCCTGTTTTCCCGCCTTTCCGGCGGTAAACCACGCGATTTTCAAAGCGTTTTCAGAATTTAAAGATAAAGCCGCGCCCGAAACCGGGCAGGCGTTTATTTGCCATTGATCGTCGCTGACAATTACCGTAGAAGAAAAGCTTTTACCGCCGTCGTTTGAAGAAGCGAGCGCGATGTGGCGATATTCGCCGTCTAAAACCTGCCGCCACGCGAGATACAATCGCCCGTCCAAAGCCGCTGAAAGCGAGGTTTTACAACACGGGCACACATTTTCAGCCAAACGCTTGTTGACGGAAAACGTTTTGCCGCCATCGCCGGAAACGGCAAAATAAAGCTCCGCGTTCGGTTCCGCTTCGCTTTTTGAACTAACCTGATGATGTTTTTGAAAAGCTGCATTTTCAAAATAGAATTGGTCGCGCGATTCGTTATAATTGTTATACACGCCCGCGTGAGCTTTTTGCGAATTGAGATAGCGTTCGTCGAGCCAGGCAAAATAAATGCGTCCGGAACTGTCAACCGCAAGCGAATGCATTCCGTGTGAAGCAGGTTCCGTATCGTCATTGACCTTTACGGGAGATTCGAAAGTACGCCCGTTATCGCGCGACACCGAGAGATATAGAATATTAGCCGCGCCTTTCGCATTTTCCGCTTTTGCCGTCCAGCCGACATAAATTGCGCCGTCGTTTCCCGCCTTTACAGTCGGCGGATCGCCGCGCCATGCAGTCGCCGCGCCCGCGTGCGGATTAACACCCACGGGCTCGCTCAAAGGCTGCGCATTTGAATCGTATTGACGAAACATTACGTCCGCTTCTTTATTCGCGCGATGTTCCACCCAAACAGCGTATATGTTTCCATTTTTTCCGGCAGCAATTGCGGGTTCCGAAGAATCGATTGAAGCAGGTGAAACTTCAAATGTTTGCAGGTTTGAGACAATCTTATTCCCCGGTAAATCCGGGTCGGATTTATCGCTTTTATCGAGCGAAGAACATCCTGAAAAGAAAGCCGCAATTAACATTAAACAGATAATTTTTTTGCGCGAAAGGTTCATTTCGTTTCCATTCCGATTTTTTTATTTTTTTGTAAAGCTATTTTATCAAACTGTGCCTAAAGCCGTAGTATACACAATAAAAAATCCCTGGTTTATAATAACCAGGGATTTTTTATTGTTAAATTGAATTAAATTTTTTAAGTTAAATTACAGTATTCAAACCATTAGTTGCCCCAGGCTTCGACTTCGACGAGGCGGCTGTAACCAGATTGTCCGCTGCTGATGACAACCCTGATTCTGTTTGTCGTCACAGCCGGGAAAACTATCTTCGTCAGCACCTTGTTGTTTGCAACCTTTCCGTTCTGCACGGTCGTCCAACTTGAGCCGTTCCAATACTGCACTTCGAAATCGGTGA
>JAOAPX010000105.1 GCA_025463125.1 Acidobacteriota bacterium
GAAGTCAAATAATTGATTGGCAAATTAAAATAAAGAAGCGGCGAGTTTTTATAATTCGCCGCTTCTTTATTGAATGAAATCTTCAAATTATAAATCGTTAGCTTTTATGATTTTGCAATTCTCGCAACTTGGAAATTTTCCCCCATCTGGAATGATCCAGAGCAATGTTTTACGATGGTTTGATTTTTCTATTGCGAAAGTCAATCTGTCTTTTGGGAATTCGCGGAATTTGAAATGTTTTAACATTACTTGAATATGTTTTTTTACTGTTTCAATAGATTCGCTCTCATCTGTAATTATAAAAATAAATCCCTTATAATCTTTGTCTTCTGAAAGTCTGGACATGAAATTGTCTAATCTTCCAAGTTCATCTTCTAGAGGAAGTTTTTGATACTCCTCAAAGGGTTCAATGATGATCGGACGAGCTGTTCCGGCAAGTTCTGATGCTGTGTTGGAACAATTTTTAGGCAAACCTTTAATTACAACTGTTGCCTTTATATTTCCACCCGCCATTTTCGGCAAAATCATAATTTGAGATGTTCCTTGTCCGCCTGCTATTTCCGCTCGCTCAACCTTCCATTCGTATTCGATTTTGTAGTTTTTAGCTTCGTCGCTCAATTCAACCGAAAAAAATGCAGGTTCATCGACATAAGTTATAGAACTCGGTCCGATTACATTTATTGTCGGACAAGCTGACTTTTCCGATTGAGCAAAAGAGAAAACACAAAAAGTGACGATTAGAAAAGATGTGAAAATTAATTGTTTCATAACTGATGAGGATTGATTTTTCCTAAAATATACAACGAAAGCTATCCAATATTGAAAGTTTTTTCGTGATTTTTTTTGTTTCACTCTTGAAACGTGAAACAACTTATGTTAAATTTGTTGCATCAATGAAACAGAATGCCTTTGACGGTAGGCATTTACGCAGTAAAAAATAAAGTTGAACTTTAAATAAGTAAAAAAGAAGTAAAAAGAAGTAAAAAAGTGGAGAAAGTAAAAAATGAAAAATCCAAATAAACCGAAGATTAATCCATTGAGCCGAATTCCTCGCCAGCAGCGTTTGATTATGGCGATTCGCGGCGGCGCGGGCGTCGGGAAAAGTCATTTTATACGTTCGATGTCGGAAGCGGGCTTGGGGAAACTCTGCATTTTCGATATGGAACGAAAGGCGCGACTTCTGCGCGGCGTCGGCGAACAATTCGATGCGTTAGAAATCGAACAAACCGACGAATTGCCGGAGTTTATCGAATGGGCGATCAACGGCGAAGGTCAGGAACAAAATTACGGCTGTTATGCATTAGACAGCTGGGCGGCGTATTTCAGCGCCAAGCATTCGGAAATGCTCGAAGCCGTGCGCGAGAAAACCGGCGATCCTTTAGCGCAGCCGAGCGCCGAAGAATTAGCGGCGGATCAGATGATTTTGCAGTCGGTGCTGCGCAAGCTTTGCTTCGAATCGGGGAAATGCGTGGTCATCGCCGATCAGATTCCGGCTCGCGGCAAAGAATCGAAAGAAGATAACGAAATCGGGCGCGTTTTGCCGATGACAACTTCGGGGCTTGAGTATTTCGTAGACGTGATGCTGGAAATTTCTCTGCAAGAGCGCGACGGCGAAATCACGCGGGTTTTTCAGGTCGTTAAATCAAATTCACCGGCGTTTGAAGTCGGCTTTGAAATGACCGGAAACATCGGTTTTAAAGATTTTCTCGATCACATGCGCGGCGAGCAGGCGCTCGAACTCGCGTTTGAAAAGCCGGAAAAATCGGCTGTTCCCGAGTTTATCGAAGAAAGAAAACCTTTAACGCTCGTGCAAAACGAAATGACGATCGACGATTTGATCAAAAAAGCCGAAGCAAACGGCTTCAAGCAATCGGATATCGTGACGGGCGCGAGAATTTATCACAATCAATCGAATATTTATCACCTGACGGCGGATCAAATTGTAGATTTGGATAAACGCATAACGGCGCGAATCGAAAAAACGCAAGCGCAGAAACCGGAAGAAAAACCAACTGCGGCAGCGAAAAAACGGGTCGCGTAAAATTTTTGCTGAGGCAAAGGCAAAACAAAAAGGGCAAGGGAAGTTTCGGGAAAATTTCACTTGTTCTTTTTGTCTTTTAAATTAAATTACGGGGAAAAATATGCGAAGAAATACGGGAAGAATAATTTTGGGCGCGGTTGTGGGGTTTATAGTTTGGACTGTTTTTTTAATCGGCAGCGATCAAATCTGGATGGTGCTGTCGCCTGAATGGTATGGCGGGCATCAAATTGAACTTGAATCGGCGGTTAGCAATAAAACACCTTTTACGGCGGATTCGGCAATTTTGATCATAGCTGTGATGCGAAGCGCGGTTTTCTCGATTATTACGGGATTCATTGCGGCTTTGGTATCCGGAGAAAGCTTTAAATCGCCGCTTTTACTGGGAATTTTTCTGCTTGCTTTCGGCAGTTTTATCCATTCGATGATTTTAAGTAACGTTCCGCTTTGGTATCACATATTGATCCTGCTTCCGCTGATTCCGCTCGCGATTCTCGGCGGAAAACTAAAAAAACAAAGTCCGGCGCTTTAATCGCGGCGTATTAAATTCAAAAAAACCGGAAGCGGAAGCCAGCGCGGAAATTTTTTATAAGTTTGTTCGTTCAGGCGCTGGATTTGTTTTTCAGCTTCGATTTGCAGCTCATCCGGCGGCAAATCTTCCTTTCTTTCGTAGCAGGCATGTTGAATGCACGGCAGCGGTTTGACCGAATGAATCAAACAGCCGACTTCCTTTTCAAAAAGCGGGCAGGCATAAGTTTGCGCAAACGTATCGCCGCTTGATTTTAAATCGTATTTTTCGATTGTGTTTTCAATCCGCGCGTAAATTTCCTTTTGCTTTTCAAGATTTAATTTCGCCAGCGTTTCGCCGATCGCGACGGCTTCGAGCTTTGTTACGTGGACATTGACGAAATGCGCGTCGAGGCAGCACGCGCCTTTCGTTTCGCACGTCAGGCAGCTTTTCGCTTTATGCTCGTAGTTTTCCCGTATGAAACTGCGAAATTCCGTTTTCAGGTTCCGCAATTTCAAAAGGGCTTGTTTTTCGGAAAGCGTTTTCATTTGCTACAATTCCAGTAAAGTTAAATTTTACACGAACCTGGAGAAATATGCTCAAAGAAGGCGACGCGGCACCTGATTTTACCGCCAAAAACCAGAACGGAGAAAGCGTAAAGCTTTCGGATTTTCGCGGAAACCGGGTGGTTTTGTACTTTTATCCGAAAGACGACACGCCGGGCTGCACAAAACAGGCGTGCAGCCTGCGCGATTCGTTTGAAACTTTTGAAGAAAAAGGAATTAAGATTTTCGGCGTTTCGATCGACGACGAAAAATCGCATCAAAAGTTTATATCGAAATACGCTTTGCCGTTCGATCTGCTTGCCGATACGGAAAAAGAAATCGTTAACGCTTACGGCGTTTACGGCGAGAAAACGAATTACGGCAGAAAGTATATGGGAATTAACCGGACGACGTTTTTGATCGACGCGAACGGCGAAATCGTCAAAATCTTCAAAAAAGTAAAGGTTGACGAGCACGCCGCGGAAGTTTTGGAAGCGTTCGGAGAAAAATAGAAATAGAAGTAGAAGTAGAAATAGAAGTAGAAATAAAAAAGAGAAAAAGCTTCGGCATAAACGGAAATAATTTCTCACTCTTTCGATTCTTCACAACAGAAATATGCCAAAAGAAAGAATGCGCTGGGCTGAATTGCTTGATGTTTTAACAGATTCGGATCGCAGGCGGGAAGTAGTTGTCGAACGAGCCACCGAAACGGAGCGGATGGCTCTTTTTCTGCTGCGGCGCGCGGGCTGGTCGGCGCAAATTTCGCCGAAAGATACCAAAGAATACGACATCGAAATCGTTAAGCCCGGAGTGAGATCGGCGGTTCAAATTCGCAACCAGCGAGCGAAAGTCCATCTCGGACAGATCGAAAAATACCTGGATTTTCTCAATCAGCCGAACGGGAAAAACTTTACCGAGGGGCTTTTTATTTCGACAAGCGGTTTTACAAAGTCGGTTTACGCTTACCTGCGCGAAGAAAAAATCAAAAATTTGCAGCTCGCGATAATGCGCGATCATAATTTGATTTTCGACTGCGAGAAGGCGGACGCGGCGGACGAGCGCGAAAAAACGACTTACATCGGCGTTTTTACATGCAAAGGCGGCGTCGGCAAAACTACGATTTCGGCGCATCTCGCCGGCGCGTTCGCCTTAAACGGCTACGACGTCGCGCTGGTCGATCTGGATCACCAGCAGAATTTGCGGAAACTGCTCGGCGAAGGCGTCTACCTGCCCGCGACAAAGGGAAGTTTAGGCTCGGTCATTTCCGTTTTGAGCGGCGACGAATGGGACGAAGGCGATTATAAAGACACGAAAATCGTCGTCTGCGACTGCAACCCGGAATTTGAAGCGAATCCGAAAGAGTATATTCAAAAATTCGATTACTGCATTATCCCGACGACCTTAAACCCGCTCGGAATCAATAAGAACGCCGATGTTATCAAGCGAACTTTCAGCGCGATCCGCCGCGAAAACGCTGATGCGCATCTGCATGTTTTGATAAACAACCTGCAACCGGACGAAGAGAACCGCAACACTCTGCTCAACCAGGTTTTGAAAACCCAGTTCAAACAGATCAGCGAGCGCGACGGGCGCGTGCATTACATCGACCCGGCTGAATGCGCCATTCGTTTCAGTAAACAACTGATGTACTGGGGCTTTCATCTTTTTGACGGGACAAAGCCGCAGCTCGCTTTTCGCACGGTCGGTCGCTATTCATACCCGAGAATGGATTTTCTCAAACTCGTCGATTATCTTGAGCTGCAGGCAGGTTTTCAAAAATTAAAAGCCAAATCTTTCGGCGCATAAGACTTCACACGAACGCGGGATATTTGTTAAATTATAAACTTAAATTATTTGTCTGCCGTTTTCATAACAACTCGAATATTTCAACTCGAATATTTCCGCGGAGTAAAAAGTGTCAAAATTAACGATTGCCTGCCTGATTTTAGTTTTAATTTTTCATTCTGCCGTTTTAGCCGATAAAGTCGTGATGACAAACGGCGACCGCCTGACCGGAAAAATTATCAAAAAAGACGGCGATTCGATTATCATCCAGACCGAATCGGCGGGAGTGGTCAAAATAAAATGGTCGGCTGTCGCGCAGATTATTTCCGAAGATTCTTTAACTTTGACCTTAAACGACGGTAATATCATTCACGGTAAAATCGAAGCCGAAGAAGACCAACTGCTGGTGCAAACGACGGAAACCGAAACGATTACTTTAAAGAAACAACAGATAAAAGCCGTTCGCACGCCGGCTGAACAATCAAAATTCGAAATCGAACAAAAGCGTCTGATCGAAAGAAAATTAACGGATTTTTGGAGCGGAACAATCGATGTCGGGTTCAGTATGACGACGGGAAACTCCGACACGCGCACGTTCAGCGCCGGTATGCGCGGCGTTCGCGAAACGCCGAACAATAAATTCACCGCTTACGTTAATGCGCTGCGGGTTAATAACTGGTCGAGCGGCGTTATGAAAACGACGGCGCAAAATGTCTGGTCCGGAGCCCGTTACGACTTTGACGTCAACAAAAAATGGTTCGGTTTCGCTTCGGGCGATTTTGAATACAATAAACCGCAAAAGCTGAACATTCGCGCCGTTTTAGGCGGCGGCGCGGGATTGCACGCAATTCGTAAAGATCGCATAAATCTGGATTTGACCGGCGGGTTAACGAATAACTACGAAAATTTTTCAAACGGCGTAAAGCGAAATTCCGCCGAGCTTCTGTTCGGCGAAGAAGCGAAAATCAAGATCAATCCGCGCGTCAGATTTAACAATCGCTTTGTTTTTTATCCGAATATTTCGCGCTTAGGAGATTTTCGCTCTCTTTTCGACGCTTCGCTGCAAACCGACATCAACAGCTGGATCGGTTGGCACGTAACAATCGGCAACCGCTTTAACAGCCGTCCTGTATCGCAAACCGAAAAAAACGACTTTCTGCTTTCAACCGGCTTGCGCATTTCATTCGGTAAAAACAAGAAAAAATAATTGTTTAAGAAAATATATTTATCGGCGGCGAAACGATTGAAAGCGGGCGAACTCGAAAAACAATGCAACTTTCGATTATCCTTTTTCGTCAAAATACAGTAAGATAGCTTTCCTTCAATTTGGGGGCGACAGGCTTCGACAGGGGCTTGTATAGATCTTTGGATGCACGTCGGGCTTGCTTGTTAGCTCGTTAAAACACCAAGCAAAAAACAAACGCCAACCAAGAATTGGCTCTTGCTGCCTAGTTAATTCTAGCCACAAGTGTCTCGCCGGAAGTCAGCTTGAAGCGACCGAACGAGGCATAACTTAGTTCAAGCTGGTTTGCGCGCACCGTCTGCGCGTGCGAACGAGATTTTAGTCAGGCTAGCTTTTTTCGAGGTCTTGTCGGTTCACCTGCTCGATAAAAGCGAAAATTCAAGTGAACTCGACTAAGCGTGTAGATTCCCTGGGTCGCAACCTTTGGATGCGGGTTCGATTCCCGCCGCCTCCACCAAATATCTCTATTTTACATACCTTCTTTTTTAATAAAAGCAATTATTAATTTTATCAAAGCGAGGAGCGATCTACTGTAAATCGCTCCTCGCTTTTTAATATCCTCGTTCCGCGCTTTATGCGGGCAAAGAGCGTCCGGTTCGAATTACAAAGTCACTGGTTTGAATAAATCAGTTTCGGAAAATTCTGCTCAGCGCGTCGAATCGGCGACTTTTAGTTTTGTCAAAGTGACTGTTTTTTCTGTCAAAATGATTGGTATATCTTCTGTTCGTTTGCGTTCATTTCTCATTTATCGGGATTATCTTCTTTGTTTTCAGTATTTGCGGTTGTGGTACGTAATTCGCCTTAACATGGTCGGCATTGATACCTAACCCTGGAAAAAACCAACTACATAGAAATACAGAAATAAAGATTATGAAACTGCAATTCCGCATTCCTTATAAACAAATTATTATTGCGAGCTTTTTAGCTGCTTTGATTGGCTCTTTCGGGACGCCTGTAAATGCGCAATCGCAGAATGGTATCGCTCATCGCCCGGAAAAGCTTTCGCCTGCTCTGCGCGAGAACAAACGCAAACGACAGAACGGTACCGTTCACGTCATCGTGCAGCTTAACTCCGCTCCAGCGGGACGACTCGATGCGCTGCTTAAGCGCAGAGGCGTTCGTGTTAAGGACAAATTTGCTGATTTAGGCTTTATTTCACTGGAATTGCCCGCCCACACTCTTGAGGAATTGGCTTCCTCGTCCGAAGTCAGCTATGTCTCGCAGGATTTGGAGATTGGCGCTCTCGGGCATGTTACGTCAACAACCGGAACGGATGCAGTGAGAACCGAAAAAACCACTACCACTTCCGGCGGTCTTTTGGGTACGGGCTTGCTATCGACAACCAGCACCACAACCACAACTTATGACGGTACGGGCATCGGAATTGCAGTAATCGATTCGGGTATCGATCAATCGCACTATTCCTTTAAATCCAGAATTGCTTACAGCAAAGATTTTACAGGTGAAAACCGCACCGATGATCCTTACGGACACGGAACGCACGTGGCAGCTATGGCGCTCGGTTATAACAGTGAATACAGCGGGATTGCTCCAAACGCCAAGCTGATCAACTTGCGTGTGCTAAACGATCAGGGCATCGGCACTTCATCGTCATTGATTAATGCGTTGAACTGGGTGCTGGCTAATCGCACGACATACAATATCCGTGTTGTAAATCTTAGCCTTGGCGCGGCGGCAATCGATTCTTATAAGAACGATCCGTTGTGTCAGGCTGTTCGAAAATTAGTCGATGCGGGCGTGGTCGTGTTGACCGCAGCCGGAAATAACGGCAAAGATGGGGCGGGAACTAAGATTTACGGGCAGATTCATGCTCCCGGCAACGAACCGTCAGCCATTACGATTGGAGCAAGCAACAGTTTCGGAACGCTTGCGCGAGATGATGACGGGGTTGCCACTTATAGCTCGAGAGGTCCGACGCGCTCGTTTTGGACCGATGCCAACGGCGTCAAACATTACGACAATTTGATAAAGCCTGATCTGGTTGCGCCGGGCAACAAAATCATCAATTCAATGAGTGATGTCAGCTCATCCTTTTCAAATAAACTGGTAATGGATAATCCGTCGCTTGACGCTCAGGTAACCTCATATGAAAACAGGCGAATGATGTATTTGAGCGGCAGTTCGATTTCGGCTCCGATTGTTACCGGAACAGTCGCTTTAATGCTCCAAGCCAATCCGAAATTAACGCCCAACATGATTAAAATGATTCTTCAGTATACGGCGCAGCCGCTTGAAGGATTTAATAATTTGGAACAGGGATCCGGTCAGTTAAACGTCGAAGGCGCTTTGCGGCTTGCCAAATTGGTACGTAAAGACCTGACAAACAGCACGCGCCTGGGGGCGCCGCTGTTAACGACGAGCACGCTTCCAACCCCGCGCACGACTATCGCCGGACATACGTTCCCATGGGCTCAAGGTCTTGTTCTTAATTACGGCGTGGCAACCGGAGAAGACCTTATCACCAAGTATCAGAAGGTTTACGGCACCGGAATTTTAATGTCAGACGGAATACTGATGAGCGACGGAATACTGATGAGCGACGGTATTTTAATGTCAGACGGTATTTTAATGTCAGACGGGATCTTGATGAGCGACAGCACGCCCTGGGGCGGCGAAGAAGTTTTCCTTCCGTCGGGTATTTTAATGTCGGACGGCATTTTGATGAGTGACGGATGGATGTTTAGCGACGGAATACTGATGTCGGACGGAATATTGATGTCAGACGGAATACTGATGAGCGATTCTTTCGTACAGTCTCAGAACGCTTTGATAAACGGCGATGCTTCTCCGTGTATGAGCGCCGTTCCGCTCCATTATTGATCGAGCGTTGATCTTTTTTGTGTCACGCGGACATATAAAAAAAGCGAATGCGAAAGGCTTCGTTTAATATCAAGGCGCGCGAGTTTTTCAAATAAGTAATTTCAAATAGGTAATAAACAAATAAGACAACGGCATCGGTTAATTTACGATGCCGTTGTCTTATTTGTTTGAATAGGTTCGAGCTGTAACAAAAATCAGGAAATCCTGAATTGTTTTATCTTCAAAAGAAGAGTTTGAATCGGGCAGTCGCATCAACGATCTTTCGTAAATTAGCGGAGTAAGGAACAACAGGAACAAATCGTTTAATATCTTATTACTTATTCAAACTTATTACTTATTCAAATCCTGATTTGAAAACTTTTCTTTAACAAATTTAAGCGCAAACAAAAGGCTTGGTAACTGCAATCTCAATAATAAAAGGTCGGTAAAAGCATGAAGCGAAACGCAAAGTGTTCTTGAGATAGCCTGTAGTTAAAATTCGGAGCCGCGAATCTCGATAGTTACGGATAAAACTGTAACTCTGGCTTTTCTGGTAAATTCGGTTAAGACAACCGAACAGAGACTACAGCCAAATTTGTTTGCGATCAGTAAAATACGGCTGAATTAAACAGCTATCGTCATTCCTGAAAGCTTTGATTGCGGAAGCAACACATACAGTTAAATTAGTTAAATCAACTGATTTTGCGCAGGTACGGAAAGTTTTGCGGCTTTTTCCATCCGGCTTTTCTATGCTTGGTTTTAGGCTGTTTATTATTTGAAGGCTTTTGGATGAAGCGTTTAGCAAAAACGCTTTATTTGAATTGAACGCCGCCGGATTGGAAACCTTTAGAAACGCGGCGTTTTGAAACTCACCTCGAACACTAAAATCTCTTTATACGTCTCGATGAACATCGAAAACGCTTAGAGATGCAAACTACATTGTGTATTGGTTCGCGATAGTTTCAATGTTCTGTGATACGGCTTCGACCGGTTGATAATCGTTATTTTTAGATGATGCGTTTTTACGCAGATATTCTTCCGCGTCATTTGAATTGAGCGGTTTTGAGAATAAATAACCTTGCCCGTAATCGCACAGAAATTCCGAAAGCATAGCTTTATGAGCTTCGGTCTCAACTCCTTCGGCGACGGTTGATTTGCCGAGTTTGTAAGCCAGCGTAGTGATTGTTTCGACAATGCTGCGGCTGTCTTTGTCCGTGCTCATACGGCTGACAAACGAGCGATCGATTTTCAGAATATCAAACGGAAAACGGTGCAGGTAACTCAAAGAAGAATAGCCGGTTCCGAAATCGTCGATGGAAAGCTGAACGCCGATTGATTTTAATTGTTTAAGAGTTTCAATTGCAGATACGGCGTTTTCCATTACGATGTTTTCCGTTATCTCCAATCGAATACAATCGGCTTCAATCTGAGCGTCTCTGATGACCTTTCTGATTTCTTCGACCAGATCTTTTTGCGCAAATTGTTTGGCGGAAAGATTTACGCTCATCGTAAGCGGTGCCGTCGTATTAAACATCACCTGCCATCGGCGCAGCTGCTGACACGCGTCTTTCAGTATTTTCATTCCCAAAGGCACAATCAAACCGGTTTCTTCGGCAAGCGGAATAAAATCGACGGGCGAAATAAGACCTCGTTCCGGATGTTCCCAGCGCGCCAAGGCTTCAAAGCCCGTAATCGTGCCTGAAGGCAGCGAAACGATCGGCTGAAAATGCGGCTGAAGCTCGCCTTTTTCGATGCTCTGGCGCAGATCGTTTTCTAATTTTAACGCTTCGACGGCGCGCGTGTGCATACTGAGATCGAAAACTTCGTGGCGAGCCTTGCCGTTGGCTTTAGCCCGATACATTGCCGTATCGGCATCTCGAAGTATGTCTTCCGGGCGCTCGTAACCGACGGATGAAAACGAAATCCCGATGCTTGCGCTGGTAAAAAATTCCTGACCGTCCAGGTCAAACGGTTTGCTGAGAGATTCCTGAATGCGCGTAGTGATTTCAATTGCCAATTCCTGATTTGTAATTCCATCGAGCAAAACGGCAAATTCATCTCCTCCGAGACGCGCGACCGTATCGATTGGGCGAATGCATTCCTTAAGACGGTTCGATAAATTTATCAGAAGCTTATCGCCCATCTCATGTCCCATTGTGTCGTTTACGATTTTAAAGCGATCGAGGTCGATAAAAAGAATGGCGAATTTGTAATCGCTTGATTTTTTCGCGCGCTCGACCGCAATGCTCATCCGGTCGGAAATCAAAGTTCTGTTCGGCAAGCCCGTCAGCGCATCGTGAAAAGCCGCATAATGAATCTGTTCCTCGGCTTGTTTGCGGTCTGAAATATTCTGAACCTGAAACACCATATGTTTCGGCTTGCCGTCTTCACCCCGGACAAGCGAAGCGCTCGAAAGAACCCAGATAATCTCTTTTTCCTGGTTGATATAGCGATGCTCGAGCTGAAAAGATTTTATAATGCCTTCGAGCAGTTCCTGCATTTTTACCAATGTATGACCCAGATCGTCAGGATGAATAATCGTCCTGAAACTTTTGTTTTGCAGTTCCGCCTGCGAATATCCCAACAGCAAACTCAGTGATTCGTTGACTTCGAGCCAACGGTTGTCGGGGCTGACGAGCGCCATCCCGACGGCGTGGTCAAACGCGGTTCGAAAATGTTCTTCGCTTTCTTTGAGAGCGTTGCTGATGCGTTCCTGTTCGGCGATATGCCGATTAAGCTGCGCCACGTGCGTTTCGGCAAGTTCGGCTTGTTTGGCGGCGGCTTCGATGTTTTTCAGATACGTGCAATAAGTAAAGTAGATGATCGCAATAATCGGAGCGGTCGCGAGAAAAGCGAAAAGTCCGAGCGTCGTGCTTAACTTGGCGACGATTCCGGCGGCAAAAGCTCCTGCGAAATAAGTAAGCGAAGTCCAGAGAAAATTGTCGTGCCACATTTTCCAGATTTTTTCGCCCGCTCTAAGCGCTACGGCGGTAGCGACAAGACCGGAATTGGCGGCGTATTGCGTCAATCCCATAATGGTCAGAGCGAGAAGGAAACTGGGTGAAAATTCCTGTACGGTTAATTCGGGCATCGATCCGAAAGCCGATTTTAAGACAATGCCGGTCAGAAAGGTCGAACAAAGAAATACGGACGTATTAAACGCGATATTCAGTTTCTTTTTGCTGACGTAAAACGACGACATCAAAGCGTCGGCACCAGCCAAAAGAACGGCTGCTTCGGTTCCGAACAAAAGCAGCGAAAGCAGCACAAACGTATCTGAGACGGAAATTTGTCCTTTGCATCTTGGAATTTGAACGATGACCCGCGAACCTAAGCTGAGAGTGACGATGACAAGCAATATATATCCGAGCCCCAGTTGTTCGGTCGAAAGATTGATAACGGAATAAATACCAACCAATGCGCCAAAAACAACTATCAGCCAAAGAAAAGGTTTTGCAATGTTCTGTCTTGTTTCTGATTCCATCAATGTGTGTTTGCCTGAAGACTAATATTTCGGGAGGATTTTTAACGGTGACTGAAATTTTTCACCAATAGAATATAAATAGCAATATATGTACCAAACATAGACAAGGCGGGCTTAGGATGCTAATTGTAACTATCGCATCATTTAAAGGCGGAAGGAGAGGCGGTTGAATGCCTGGTTTCTAGGAGATTAAACGGCAAAGGCGTCAATTTGATAATTAGATTCTGTCAAATTGACGGCTTTGCGAAAAAAGCAATGAAAACTCGAAAATAAATCCGTATTAAACTATTTTTGCAAAATATTAGTTTTTCGCTTGTAAAAATTGACGAAAACTTTTCGACGGATTTGCAGTGAAGTTGCGGGATTTGATCGACTTTTGCTGCTGTTTATAAAGAATTTCGGCTTTTACTTGTTTTCGAAAAACGTTGCGCAAAAAGCTTTGAGAATAAACGTCAATCAATAGTTTAGGACATAAATAATGACAAACAAACGCTCGGAGGTTAGTTTCAACTAACCTCCATTTTTTTTCAGATTTATGAAAGGCGAAGTTGATTGAGTGTTTATTCGCAGCAAATTATTAATCTCATTTTAAGGGTTTTAATGATAAAGCTGCCGGTAAATCGGTAAATGGCGCGGTTAAAGATTATCAATCGATTTAATTAATTTTGGTTGAAACTTATACAGGTCAAAAGCGTGAAGTAGATTTAACAGGTCAGAAATTACGGGCTGAAGAGTTTATTTGACGGATATTTTTAATCTGGGGTGCATAAAATTATGAAAAAGCTTTTTCCTCTTTTGTTTTTGATGTTCGCTTTTACCGCAAGCGGACAATCCTTACAAGACAAAATAAACACCTTCGAACAGAAAAACGCGTATAAAATCGATTACGATAAATCGAGCGACCGCACGATCGTAACGATCGGCGAAGCCGTCGTCAGGCGAGCCGAAGAAAGCAAATCTCCGGTAAATGCCATTTCGATGGGCGCGACGTTTTCTTTTTCCGGTGAAGATCTTAAAGATAATGTCGGCGAATATCGCCTGTATCTGCAATCGTCTTGCCCGCGCTGGTGCTTTCTGGAAAACCACTCTTTGATTTTGCTGACCGACAGCGAAAAGATCGATCTCGGCAACGGCGAATTCAACGCCAGAGTCGGCTATGGTCACGGCGAAGGCGTCACCGAAACGATGGTTTACACGCTTCGCCCGTCGGATTTAGCGGCAATCGCCAATTCGCAAACCAGTCGTCTTAAGCTCGGAAACTTCGTATTCGTTCTAAATGAAGATCATAAGCGGATGCTGAAAAATGCCGTGGAGCTTGGAACAATCGCAAAATAGTTTAAATGATTCAGCGCCGGCACTTAAGCTTGTAAAGCGTTGAACCTGTAAAAAAGATTTGTTGCAAAGATGACGGAAATATATAATTTCATGTAATCGCGGATAATTTACGCAAAATAAACTAAACGATAAACAAACGATAAACGAATGCCGCGATAAAAACCGTAAAGCTGAGATTTTCATAAACGTTTTTTGCCGTTTTTCCCAAGGGCAGTAAAAAGAAAATCGCTTTCAAAAACCGGCAATATGGAAACATCCGACCAGCAGATAACGGAAACCGCCGCGAAAGTCTCTGCCTGGAAACTCGGCGGTCTGTCGTGGAAATCGCTGGCGCGCCGCGTTTGGAGAGAGATTTACGAAGGTTCTCTGTTGACGCATGCCGCGGCGCTTTCTTTTTATTTTCTGCTGGCGCTTTTTCCGCTTCTGCTTTTTCTCGTGACGATGCTCGGCTTTTTCGCCACATCCGGCACGCAGCTTCGCGCAAATCTTCTCGCGTCTCTGAGCCGCGTCGTGCCTCGTTCGGCATCATCGCTGATTTATGCGACGGTCGATGAAATCGGTCAAAACGCCGACGGCGGTAAACTTTCTATCGGACTTTTGACCGCGCTCTGGGTCGCGTCTTCGGGAATGGCGGCAATCAGCGATTCGCTCAACGCGATGTACGGAGTCAGGGAATCGCGCCCGTGGTGGAGAGTGCGCGTCGGAGCCATCGGGCTCACAGTGGCGCTCGCCGTGTTGATTATCCTGGCGCTTTTAATCATTCTTTACGGCGGCGGAATCGGCGAAGCAGCCGCGAGTTATTTTAATCAGGGAAGTCTTTTTGCGACTGTTTGGGTGATTTTACAGATTCCGTTTATGGTCGTGCTGGTAATGCTGACGTTTGCGGTTATTTATTACTTTGCGCCGAATTTGTACGACCAGAAATGGTACTGGATAACGCCCGGATCATTGATAGGTGTCGGATTATGGCTGTTGGTTTCGTTTCTTTTTCGCATTTATCTGCGTTATTTCGATTCGTACAGCGTCACATACGGATCGCTCGGCGCGGTTATCATCTTAATGCTCTGGTTTTACCTGACGGGCGTGGCTATTCTTATAGGCGGAAAAATTAACGCCGAGATCGAAAACGCGGCGGCTAGCGCCGGTGTTCCCGGAGCAAAATATCATGGGGAAAAAACAGCGGAAGAATAGAAAACTTTTAACTCTTTGATTCTTTTTTACTCTTTACAGCTTTAGCCGTGCGGCAGATAAAACAATAAATTAAAACCCGGGATTTAAAGAAAGAAGCGCGGAACGGAAACTGCGATTTGCGAGAAATTATTACGATTAATTTCAGTCTTATCGCTAAATTGTTTCCGTTCCGCGCTTCTTTGCAGAGGCTTTTTTTTATTACTGCGCGGGCGTTGAACGCGGATCCGTTTTGGGACGCAGTTCGTATTCGCGCGGCGGCTCGGCTCCGAGCAGATGACGCACGAAATAATCCCAGCGGCGACGCATCATATAATAATTGGCGGCGCCGTAGCCGTGACGGGCGTTCGGGAAAATGAGCAAGTCGAAATCCCTGTTCGCTTTTATCAAGGCGTCAACGACCAGGTAAGTGTTGTAAGGCGGAACGTTATCGTCCATCCCGCCGTGAGCGAGAAGAAGCTTGCCTTTCAGGTTTTTCGCGTAATTTTGATTCGCCTGATCTTCGTAGTTCGATTTTCCGTCTGCTCCGCCGGTCAGCAAACCGATGTATCTTTCGCCCCAATCGTCTTCATAATTGCGGTTATCGTGATTGCCGGATTCGCTGATGCCGACTTTGAAGAAATCCGGGTAGCGAAACATCGCCGCCGCCGTTGCAAAACCGCCGCCCGAATGTCCCCAGATGCCGACGCGTTCGAGATCGATATACGGGTATTTTTTCGCCAGCTGCTGCATACCGGAGATTTGGTCGGGCAAAGTATTGTCCGCCATATTCCCGTAACAGGCATCGTGAAACTTCTTCGAGCGCAGAGGGTTACAAGTTCCGTCAATTTGCACGACGACGAAACCGAGTTCGGCGAGCGCCTGGTGATCGCTGCGGCTCGGAGAAAAAGAACGGCTGCCGACGCTTCCGCCCTGCGGTCCGGGATATATGTAATTGATAATCGGGTATTTTCGGCTTGCGTCGAGTTTCGTCGGCGTGTACATCAAACCGTATAAATCGGTGACGCCGTCTCTGGCTTTGACCGTGATCGGCGTCGGCGGTTTCCAGCCAGTCGCCAAAAGCCTCGAAACGTCGGTTTTTTCGAGCTCTGCAATAAGTTTCCCGTTCAAATCGCGCAGCACGGAAACGGTCGGAACGTCGGGTTTTGAGAAATTATCTATAAAATAATTTTCGTCCGGCGTTAAAGTGATTTGATGATTCGCGTCTTCGGGCGTTAAAAGCGTTAAATTTCTGCCGTCAAACCCGACGCTGTAAAAATGTCCGAAATACGGATCGCGTCCTTTTTCGCGCCCGCCCGCCGTAAAATACAAGCGGCGGTTTTTTTCATCGACCTTGAGCAGTTCCCAAACAGCGAAATCGCCGCTTGTAATCTGGTTTTTCAGCTTACCGGTCGTCAAATCATATAAATATAAATGTCCCCAGCCGCTGCGCTCGGTGTGCCATACGAATTCGTTCGACGCCGGCAAATATCGCCAGTTGACCGAATCGGTGCCCGATTCAAATTGCGTCGGGGAAACTTCCTCGTAAACTTCGCGAATTGCGCCGGTCGCTGCGTCGGCTACGCGCAAATTCGCTTTTTTGTGATCGCGCGAAGAGGAAACGAACGCCAGATTTTTGCCGTCTTCGCTCCATTCGACGTCAGCCCACGTGCCGCCGCACAAAATATCGTCGCAAATCGTCGAACGATGCTGATCGGCGTCCATTTTTAAACGAATAACTTTCGGCGCATCGACTTCGATGATAACGCGATGAATCATCGAAACGGTTTTGTCGCCCGGAAGCGGATATTTCCAGGCTTCGAGCTTCGGCGCGCCGACGTTCGTCGTCACGAGGTACATATCGCTGACGCTGCGCTGATCCTGTTGAAACGTCGCAATCTTTTTCGAATCCGGCGACCAGACCAAAACCGGGCGGTCGCTTTTGCGCCAGCCGGCGTTGTCGGTCGCGTAGCCGAAATCTTTCACGCCGTCCGTCGTTAATTGCGTTTCTTTTCCGCTCGCCGTGTCGCGCACCCATAAGTTGTAATCTTTTATGTAGGCGGCGAGCTTGCCGTCGGGCGATGCTACTTCGTTTTGACTGCGAGCCCGATTATTGTTCGGCGCGGGCGCGGGCGTCGGCGTTACTCCGAGTTTTGCTAAATCCGCGTTTACGGTTCGCGTGCCGTTTGCCGGGTTGATTAAAACGTATTCGCTGCCGGTCGTCGTTAAAACGCGGTACCAGAATCTTCCGTCCGGCAAAAACGTCGGTCTGACTCCGGCGCGGTCTACGAGCGGCGATGTATTGTAAACGAGCATTTTTTCCGCTCGCGCGTAATCTTCGGCAGTAATTTTCACAGCCGAACCTGTTGCCGTTTCCTGCGCGGAAACTCCGAATGAGAAAGAACTGATTAATACTAAAAACAGAAGTTTTCGAAAATGAAGTTTTTTCATAGATGGTAGCTGCTTAAGCTTTGTATTTCTCTTTATTATAAAGCAATTTTACTTAAATAGTTTTATTTTTCTTTTGATGAAAAAGGAAAAATAAAACTATCAGTTAGATTCTTATCACATTTCTCGACCGAAACCGTTTTTTTTTGCCGCGTTCGCTTCCGGCGCGGCGCGAACATTAATTGATAAATAAACTTTAATAAACTCCCGCTTTTGTGACAAATGCGACTTTTAAAGCATCATCAAGCCTATTGATGATCCGGGAAAAACCGGCAGATTCGAGCCTTAATTTATCCAGTTTACATATTTTTTTGACTGTAATCGGCAGGCAGTCGAATCGCACTATTCGATTTTTGTTTGCTTTGACATTTGCCGGTTCCGCAATTATGCTTTTTTCTTTTCGTTTCGATGAGTAAAAGTTTTGAAATTTCCGCGCCGGACGCGCAATCGCCGATCGGTATTTTCGATTCGGGCGTCGGCGGCTTGACCGTTTACCGCGCTTTGCATAACCGCTTGCCGAACGAGCGTTTCGTTTATCTCGGCGACACGGCGCGGGTTCCATACGGAACAAAATCGCTGGCTACGGTCGAGCGCTACGCAATCGAGAATTCGCAGTTTCTCGCTTCGCGCGGAATAAAGCTGCTGGTCGTCGCGTGCAACACCGCGTCGGCGCTCGCGCTTCCGAAAATCCGCGCCCAGATCGGCATTGACGTTGTCGGCGTGATCGGTCCGGGCGCGAGAAAAGCCGTCGAAGTTACCCGCCGCGCGGCGAATCCGCGCATTGCCGTAATCGCTACCGAAGCGACGGTCGCGAGTAACGCTTACGCCGATTCGATCATGCGCGCTGCGAAAAAAACCGAGGTTATGCAAACAGCCTGTCCCTTGTTTGTTCCGCTCGCCGAAGAAAACTGGACGCACGAGCCGGAAACGCGCTCGATCGCCGAAAAATATCTGAATAAAATCATAGAATTTGCTCCGAACGCGCTCGTTTTAGGCTGCACGCATTACCCGATCCTGCGCGATGTCATTCAGCAAACGGTCGGAAAAGGTGTTACACTCATTGATTCCGGCGAGGCGACAGCTGAAGAAGTAGAAAAACTTTTGCAGAAAAAAGGTCTGTTCAATGCCGAAACTCTCTCCTACAGCCACGAACGCAGTTTATGCGACGATCTGGATCATTTTTTCGTAACCGACGCGGCTGACAGATTCGCCCGCGTCGCCGAAAGATTTTTAGGCGCGCAACCCTCGAAACTCGAAGCAGTCGAAGTTTTCGGAGTTGATAAATTAGAAAAACAAAAACGTTTTTGAAACCGCGAATTTGTACCGATGAGCACGGAACGGCTTGAAAATAAATAAACATTGATAATGAAAGCGAGCGAGGAGAAACATAAATTTATCCGAGCTTTTCTTTCATTTATTCCATTTATTTATTCGTTTATTTATTCGTTCATTTTTTTTGATCCGTGTCCATCCGCGTAAATCTGTGGTTAAATAAATTTACAAATGAGCTATACACGAATTGATAATCGAACTTTAGATCAAATTAGAAACACAAAAATCACCGCCAATATTTCGCCGTATGCGGAAGGCTCGGCTTTAATCGAAGTCGGCGGCACAAAAGTTATCTGCACGGCGACGGTCGAAGAACGCGTTCCGCCGTTTCTGCGCAATAAGGGAACCGGCTGGGTAACGGCTGAATACGCGATGCTGCCGCGCGCGACCAATACGCGCACGCAGCGCGAAACTTTGCGCCCGTCGGGCAGAACGCAGGAAATTCAGCGCCTTATCGGGCGAAGCCTGCGCGCCGTCGTCGATACGAAGCTGCTCGGCGAGCGCCAGATATTTATCGATTGCGACGTCATTCAAGCCGACGGCGGAACGCGCTGCGCTTCGATCACGGGCGCGTACGTCGCGCTTGCCCTTGCTTGCCGCAAACTTATGAAAAAAGGCGCTTTGAAGCATTCGCCGATTATCTCGGAAGTCGCGGCGGTAAGCGTCGGGATTATCGAAAACACGTCGATTCTCGATTTGTGCTACGCCGAGGATTCAAACGCCGAAGTCGATATGAACATAGTTTGCACGGGCGCCGGAAAATTTATCGAAATTCAGGGAACAGCCGAACGCGAACCTTTTACGCGCGAGCAAATGAACGAAATGCTGGCGCTCGCCGAAACCGGGATCAACCAGCTTTTCGCCATTCAGCGAAACGCTTTGAACGTATAAACCTTATTTTATAAATATATAAATATCGAGAAATAAAGTAATGACCGAAAAACAATTTGAAGGAAAATCGGCAATCGTTACGGGCGCGACGCGCGGCATCGGCAAAGCGATTGTTACGGAACTGGCAAGGCGCGGCGCGAACGTCGCTTTTAACTACGCGCGAAGCGCTGAAGAAGCGGAAAAATTAAAAGCGGAAATCGAAGGCTTGGGCGTCAAATGTTTCGCCGCGCAATGCGACGTGGCGAACACGGAAGCGGCAGCCAATTACGTCAAACAAGTGACGGCGGAATTCGGAACGGTCGATTACCTCGTAAATAACGCAGGAATCACGCGCGACCAATTGATTATGCGAATGAAAGAAGACGATTGGGACAGCGTAATTGATACGAATTTAAAGGGCGCGTGGAATTTTTCAAAAGCCGTTCTTCGCCCGATGATGAAAAACGACGCGGGCGGTTCGATACTCAATATCGCGTCGATCAGCGGCGTCGTCGGTATGCTCGGGCAGTCGAATTATTCGGCGTCGAAAGCCGGGATGATCGGTTTGACGAAATCTCTCGCGAAAGAAATCGCCAGCCGCAATATTACGGTCAACGCTTTGGCGCTCGGATTAATCGAAACTGATATGGCGGGCGAGATGAACGAAGAGCACCGGAATAAGATCCTGGAGATGATTCCGCTCAAACGCCTCGGAAACGTGCGGGAAGTCGCGGAAATCGCGTGTTTTATGCTGTCCGATTCGGCGCGTTATATTACCGGGCAGGTAATTCAGCCCGACGGCGGACTGGCTATGTAGCAATTACGAATTAAAAAATTACGAATTACGAATTAAAGAAATCGTTAAATCCTGTAAATTCGTAATTCGTAATTCGTAATTTGAACTTCGTAATTCGTAATTCGTAATTGTTTTTATGTCTTTGCAGTACGAAAAAGAGACGGAAAATGCGGAAACGCCGCAAGAGCAAGCTGAAGAACTTCAGATGGCGAAACCGGTCACGCCTTATTATTCAATTATAATAATTGTTTGCCTCTTTGCCGTCGCGGTTTGCCAGATCATCGCCGACGGGAAAGGCGGTTCGCTGCTGCTCGGCGGCGAAGAATCGATTCTGCTTGCGGGATTTGATAAACCGGTGTTTGTTTCAGGTCAATACTGGAGAATCCTGACGGGCGCGGTTCTGCACGGCGGCTTGCTGCATTTACTGATGAACTGCTACGCGCTTTACGTTCTCGGAAAGAATATCGAAGTTCTTTCGAATCGCGCGCACCTGGCGATCGTCTTCTTGCTGTCCGCTCTCGGCGGAGGTTTATTAAGCCTGATATTTATGCCGGGAGGAAGATCGGTCGGCGCTTCGGGCGGAATTATCGGATTTCTCGGTTACCTGGCGGTTTACGGTTATCTCAGAAGAGCGGTTCTCTCGACGGAATTTCTGAAAAATATGCTGTTCAATATCGGATTTATCGCGCTTTACGGGATTTTTCTTTATCAGGTAGTCGATAATTTCGGGCATCTCGGCGGACTTTTAACCGGCGCGATTTACGGCTTTTTTCAAATTCCGAGAGACGTTTACAAAGACCCGCGCGAAGCCGGAAGCGTTACGGAAATTTTCGGTCTGGTTTCGCTCGGAATCGTTGTCGCTGCTGCCGTTTTCAGCATTTTGATTTTACTGAGAATTATTTAAACGTCTAATTTTACCTTTCGCTTTTATCAATTAACTTCTTTATAAATAATGCCCCGAGTCAGAGTTCATCAACACGTTAATCCGTTTACGCCCTATTTCAGCTTTACGCCCGAACCTTTGGAAATAGAAAATATTTTCGCCTGTCCCGAAAAGCCTTTGCATCTCGACATCGGCTGCGCGCGCGGCAGATTCATTTTGAAAATGGCGCAGATCGAGCCGGATGTAAATTATATCGGAGTAGAAATCCGCGAGCCGCTCGTCAGCGAAGCCAACCGCATCGCAGAAGACAGAAATCTCGAAAATCTTCATTACGAATTCTGCAACGCGATGATCGCGCTCGATAAATTGCTCGAAAAACTGCCCGCGAACTTGCTGCGTACCGTGACGATTCAATTTCCCGATCCGTGGTTTAAGAAAAAACACGCCAAGCGCCGAATGGTAAACGCCGGGCTCGTCGAAACGGTCGTCAAGCATTTAGCGGAAAACGGAGTGATTTTTGTGCAGACGGATATTGAGTTTCTGGCGGAGGAAATGTTTGCTTTGTTCAGAGAAAACGAGGATTTGCGCGAAACCGCAATCGCCGAAAATCCTTTTCCCGTGAAAACCGAACGCGAAGCTGCTGTCGAGGAAAAAGATTTGCCGGTTTTTAGAACGATGTTCGTAAAAGAAACGAGCCGCGGCTAAACACAAATTGCGGTAAATAAAACAATAAAATCCGCGTATAGTTATTCATCATTGTTTGACTTCTAGTTGGACACTGCATAAATACCTTTTTAATTCTTGAGAATTTTAAGCCTGAAAAACTTACGAGCACATTGCTGGTCAAGTTCACCATATTTTTCGCAGAAAATTTCTTTCCAAACTGTTCAAATTATAAGAAAATGATTGTCTCGTAAATGAGTCTTTTTGAGATAAAATTTTGGCGGTTTTATCTTTTGAACTTTTATCGAATAATAAAGTAAAAAGAAAAGGAGAATCTGTTGCATTCTCCTTTTCTTTTCGATTAGCTGACCAGTGATAAAGCAAGTTTATCGGCTTGTATTCTGATTTCAGGTATCGCTGTCGATTCCCATAAAACGCCTTTGAGCGCTGTTCCGAGAATAAAAATCGTGCTGGAAACGCTTCCGATTTTGTTTATTGTTCTGCCGTCGGGCAGAGCGTTAATACCCAGATTGAGCGAATCGGTGGTAATGACGCCTTTGGCAAGCAGGTTTTTAACGAGTGGAAATTCAATTCGGTTGAGATTGCTTTCCGACCCCATACAATTAATTATCGCATCAACTGAAATTTTATTTCTCAAACCTTTGTTCGCGTAAATAATTTCAAACCTTCCGGCTTCCGACAGATTTATTTCGCGCAGTCGCCCTTTCTTTAAATGAAGTTGTTTAGTTCTTTGCATTTCGTTTAAAACATTTGCGCATTCATTCGGCATCCTGTGTCTCGATACATCCCAAATCCGTCGCAAATGACGCATAAATCTTCTTTTTTCCGTTTCATCAAGATTCAGCCAGACCTTTTGCGTAACCGGACGCATCGCATCGATCACGGCTCGCCAATTACCGCCCTGCGTTTCGACTTCCGCGATTCTTTCGCGAACGGTTTGCATTATTCCCGAAACCTTAAACTGCGATGTGACTTCGCCGTTAAAAGGCGGAATTGGCTGGGTCGGTTGATGATTTGACGGTAAAAGTCCGTGAGTCGAAAGTGCAAAGATTTTTCCTTTATGCCCGGTTTGATAAAAGTTCAAAACAACATCAACCATTGATAAGCCGGTTCCAATTACCAAAACATCATCGTTTGAAGAAATTTTGTCATAGATTGCGGCATCCCAGGAATCTTGAAAATACTTTTCGGAATTGGCGAAAGACAAATCAGAAACCGGCGGTAATGGCGGCGGAAAATTACCGAAAGCCAGAATTACCCGGTCAGAAAACAAAATTTCGCCTGACTTCAATATAACCTGCGCTCCGTATTCGTCATCGACAACATCTACTGCTTCATCGTCAATAATATTGATTTCGGCATTGGCGTTATTGTCGATAATCGATTTTGAAATCACTTCGCGCAGATATTTGCCGTAAATTCTGCGCGGTACGAAATCACTCGGTTGATATTCGTAATCGTTTTCTTTCAGCCAGCGATAAAAATGCTCCGCGTCATCGGCAAACGCGCTCATTTTCGCCGCAGGAACATTTAATAAATGACAATCCGAAGTGGTTGAGTAAGCCACGCCGCGCCCGATTTTCTCTTTTTTATCAACCAAATTTATCTCTAACTTACAATTTGCTTCGCTTCGCAGTAAGTTAGCCGCTAAAAGCGTTCCGCTTGCGCCGCTCCCGATAATAGTGATTCGTTTCACACTGTTTTTCATATTCTGGTCATATCTAAACAATGCGGTTTCGTCTTCCATTATCGAATCGACACACAATCGCTTTGCTTCGCGTTCATCGAAGCAAATTATGCCCGTATCTTTTCTAAACAATCGCTTCTGATTATCGCTGCCTGCGCCGAGAACGACATCGGCATCTTCAAAAACAGTGCGAAATCTGTTTAATTCGGGAACCTGCCAAAAATATCTTTGCGTCATAACCATAAAACCTCCTAACAGTTACTAAAGTTATGAAGAAAACGAAACAAACCTCCGTTAAATACAAAAAGAGGTTATGAAGTACACTTTTGTCTCCATAACCTCACGGAAAATCTTTCGTGTCCTTCTCCGGTAACGTCTACGAGGTTAGCTGTCGGGCTGGAAGCGAAGAAGTCTTCTGCAAATATAAATTTGCTGCGCCCCGTGTTTTGTAAAGTTTTACAAAACTCTGGTTCCCCCGTGTTGTTTTAATAAAAACAACTTCGACGACATTAATTTGGTTTATTTTACACAAAACGACAAATAGGTCAAGATTTTTTACTTTTGAAGCTTTTAACGAAGTCTTTTTTCTTTCTGGAATTTTTTGACGAGCATATCGCGCCGCATTTTCGGCAGGTGATCGATAAAAAGTTTGCCGTCGCAGTGGTCGGTTTCGTGCAGGAAGCAGCGCGCCGCGTAACCTTCGGCTTCGCGCTCGAACCATTCGCCTTTTTCATTTTGCGCTTTCAATCGAACTTTATTCGGGCGAACGACGACTGCCGGAAATTTACCGACCGAAAGACAGCCTTCCGGACTGGATTGTTCGCCTTCAGTGCCGACGATTTCCGGGTTGGCGGCGATCAGCTTGATGCCTTCGCAGTCCATAACGAAAAGCCTTAAATTCAAACCGATCTGCGGCGCCGCCAGCCCGACGCCTTCCGCGTCGTACATCGTTTCATACATATCTGCGCAGAGCGCCTCGAGTTCTTCGCCGAATTCCGTCACAGGCTTTCCCATCTCTGCAAGAACTTTTTCCGGATATTCCGTAATTTTTCTAATAGCCATAAATGGATGGTTATTTAATGGTGAATGAATAATGGCGAATGATTAACGGTTAATGAAAAAACAGGAAAAACTTCTTTCACTGACCATTCACCATTATTCATTCACCATTAAAAAATCATTAAATCAACTATTGCCTCCGATCTTGCTCAAGTTTCCGCGCACGCGGGAGCTGCGGCGAAATTCCGGCTTGGTGTTAAAGCCTTTTTCTTCGCGCTGAATGCATTGCCAGCAAACGTTCGTTTCTTCGTTGTCGGGCGCGAGAAACATATTGTAATGCTCGACTTCGCGATCGCACATCGCGCATTTTACAACCGGTCTTTCAGTTATTTTGGGATCGTATGATTCAATCATTGCTCTTTTTTCCTTAACAAAAATAATTTCTCTTTATAAAAATCTTTTGTTTCAATGATAGTGTAATTCGCATTGATAAAATTTTCCAAAGGCGCGCACGACTCTTTGATTTCGCATTTTTCATTTGTCACCAGCCAAATCTCGGCGGCGGCGGTCGGAATTTCGGAAATAACAAAATCGATTTGTTTTTTCAGGCTGCCTGCGCTTCCGTGTGAATCTTCCAGTTCCCATTCGAAAAACCTTTCGTCGGGAAATATCCGGTTTATTCCTTGATAATGATACGGCAGCGCCAGCGCGTCAAAAGCCGTAAAAACGATAATCGGCTGATTCGGCTTTTCATTTTGTTCGATAAAAGCCCCGATTCTTTTCCAATCGCCGCGTTTTGTAGTATCAGGATAAAGCGTATAAATAGAATAACTAAAAAACACGGTCAAAAGCGCCGCGACTGAAAATATGTAACCCTTGTAGAGTTTTGGCGGTTTACTGCCGGTTCGCCCGGACGCAAAGCTTTCCGTTAAAATCAATGCGGCAAACAATAAAAGCGGAACAAAAACAACCGCTGCGTGCCTCTGCGCGATGTAAACCGGTCCGAGCAGAAAATAAGACGCCAGGAGACACGCGAAAACAGTTGCGGAAATAGCGCCTAAAGCGAAGGTTTTATTGTTTAACCGGGGTCGTTTTAAAACAAATAAAATAAATAGCGAGACAATCGCCGACCGGACGAACCACAGGCGGAAAAGTGAAATAGCCGAAAGCTCTTCGGACGGAAACATTTCGGTCGGAAGAACAAACGTCAAAAAAGTTCCCCAGAGAATTTGCAAAGCTTCAACTAAGGACTTTTCCGTTTGAAAACCGCTCGTATTTGCGGAAAATTGCCGGTTTATCGCCCATAATAAAGGCAGAAAAGCAAAGCCCGCAAAAATCATATCCAAAAAGTATCTTTTTGCCGCGCTCCATTTTCTCGTAACCAGCAGCGCCGAAAGCCCGCCGGCGAGAAAAAAACCGAGGTAATAATTGGTGTAAAGCGCAAAGATCGAAAGCAAAATATAAATTATCCGGGCTTTTTTATGCCGGAATTCGCCGCCGCTCTCCATCGCTTTTTCTTCGAAATACGCTTTATTGAAATAATTTAAAAGCAGGATTGAAATCAGAATTACCAGCGAATAAACGCGAATTTCCAGGCTTGCCCAGATTAAATACGGGTGAAGCGCGAAAACGGCTGCGATAAAGAATGCGGTCTTCTCCGGAAAAAGCGCGCGCGCCGTTTCAAAAAACAACCTGATCGCCAGCGCCGAGCATAAAACTGAAAACAATCGCGCGAAAAAAACCGAGGAATTTATTTCGCGCCATAAGCTCAACATCCAGAAATAAAGCGGCGCTTGCTTTTCATCCGTCAAAGCATTTCGCAATGCGCCCGCAATGCCGTTTTCCGTCGTGTAAAGCGTCGAAGCTTCGTCCATCCAGATATTTAAATAAAAGGCGAGCGGCAGCGCGATGAGAAGATGCAGAAAAATTAAAATGTAAGCGTTCTTTATCAGTTTTTCTTGCATTTTCGCAGTTATTTCTTTTTGTAAAGCGCCCAGAATAAATCTTCCGACGGGTACGGGAAACTGAATTTGTCAGGAATCAAGTTTAATAAGTAATTATCTCCGAGACGATATTTTAAAAGCGATTTGGCGTGCGCGCCGGAAATTTTTTTGCTCGGTCGCCCGTGAGCGATTTTTTCGAAACCGAAATTATTTAAAAATTCGGTTAATCCTGCAAGCGAAAACCATTGCAAAACGCTCGGCGGCGAATATTCGTGCCAGTTTTTGCCGAAAATTCTGGCTGAAAACGAATCGCGATTCCAAGTTTCGATTAATAAAAATCCGTTTTCATTCAACAAAGAACGCGCTTTTTCAAACGCTTTTCGCGGATCGTAAAAATGCGCGACGACCTGAATCATTGAAATTAAATCGAATTTTTCATTCGTTTCAAAGCTTTCCAGCGAACCGCGCCGGATGTCTGAATTAAATTGCTCGCGTCCGATTTTTGCAATATTTTCGTTTGGTTCCAGACCGGTACCGCTCCAATTTTTATCGGCAAAGCCCTGCAAAATAAATCCCGCCGCCGCTCCGACATCGAGCATTCTGCCCGGTTTATGTGCGTATTTCGCCAGCTTTTCCGCATACATTCGCCCGCGCTTCCGAAGCATTTCCGCTTCCTGCGCATAATCGGAATAACCCGCGCCGCCGCCTGTAAAATAAGAATCATCGTAAATTTCGGAAACATGTGCTTCGTCCGCCGAAATTTCCGTAAAACGATGACGACACGCCACACAATCGCGCAGCCAGAATCCATGAGTTTCAAAAGCGCGTTCGGAGTTTTTACTGCACAAAGGACAGTTCATAAAAATAGAAATGCAAAATTAATTGTTTTGGCGAATCGGCAGGTTTTTATCCTGTAAGTGATCGGCGTGCGTTCTGACGTTTTCAAGCTGATAATGCTTGCCGAAATCCGCTAAAAACTCGCCGATAAGTTCCATTTTCTTTTCCGCCGGAAGATTCATCGCCGGAAAAAATTTGAGTTCTGCCGCATCGGTTCCGTCGAGGAAATCGAGCGGATGAAGCAGCAATGACGGAGCAAGCTTGCTTAAAACACAAAAACGAAGCGCGGTTTTAAAGTAAGTTTTCGCGGTAATCTCCGAAAAAGTCGCCAAATATAAAAGATAAGAAAAATGAATCGGCGTTTTGAAAACGGGCAGCGTCGTGACGGGAATTTCGATAAGCGATTTTTCGCCGATCTGCCATTTATACGGTTTCAAGCTTTGAAAACCGTCGGAGAATTTGCCGAAAAGTTTTTTGCGTTTTTCGCGTTCTTCTTCGGACATTTCCGGCGATTTGAAAAAATAATAAGCGCGGGCGAGCGGCGCGATATAAGTCGGCAAAGTCGAGCAGTCGTATCGGTAACCGCGCTCGGCTAAAACTTCCAAAACCGTCGGCGAAAGCGAATATCCGGGACCGCGAAAACCGATTGTTCTTTGTCCTGTAACATTTTCGAGCGCGTTTTCCGTTTTCTCGAATTCTTCTACAAGCTGTTCTTTTGAATAAAGATGCAGCCACGGCTCGTGATTAAACGAGTGGTTTCCGATCTCGTGTTTCGCGTCTGAAATCTGCCGGATCGCATCCGAATTTTCCGCGCGCGCCGCGTCCTGCCCGACGACGAAATAAGTGATTTTCAGATTTCTTTCTTTCAAAAAAGCGAGCGAACGCGGAACAATCACATCCAGATACGACGGGAAACTCTCCCAGCCCGCATCGCCGTGCGTTTTCATATAAGACCATTTATTGTCGAGGTCTAAACTAAGACTTGCAATCGGTTTCATAAGATTTTTGCCGCGAACAAGCGCGAACGAGCGCGAAAAGGGAAAGAAACTTAGCCGCAAACGCGCACGGATAAACACAGGAAAAAACTGTAAAAATCATTTTGATTTTATCTTTCAAAAATCCGCGTTTATCTGTGAAATCTCTGTTTTCATTTTCTTTGATTTTCTTTTATTTCGTGTCCTTTTTTATGCCCGTTCGCGGCTCAAAAAATTCTCCGCTAATCGAACGGTTTCATTTACGTTCAAAGTGCCATTGGTGATTTGCGCCGAATTCAGAATAAAAACATTTTCGAGCGAAGTTTTCACCTGCGGAACATTCGCCGAATAATTCAAAACGGGAAGCGGGAAAACCTGCCGCACGCGCGAAACTTTAAAAGCCAAAACGTCGTTTCTATCAAAATGCGCGTACATTTTTTCGAGCGCGGAAAGAAAAATCTCCTCTATTTCCGCGTCCGTTTTGTCAAAAAGTTCATCGTTTGGCGCGACGTATTTCGGCAGATAAACGAGCGCGTTTCCGCCGAATTCGCTTTTTTCGACCAGCGCCGACATTTCGATAATTCCCGTAAAAGGCGTTTCGTCCGTGATGTTCGTCACGTAAAAGCGCGACAAAGATTTTTTCATCAAAACCGACGCGCAGACAATGCCCTGATATTTGATCGTTTCGAGCGTCGCCTTTTCGTTTTCGGTTAATTGCGGGCAGATTTTCGCCGCGACGTTTGAAGGGCAGGTTAAAATCGCCGAATCAAACGCGGAAGATTTAGCCGTCGATGTGACGGAACGCACCGCGATTTCCGAAAAGCTCGCCGCCGAACCGTGCATCACTTCGGCTTTGTAACTTTCCTTATTTTCAGCGGCGAAAATCATTAACTTGTTCTCAACCTTTTCAACTTTTTCAACCCGCGCATTAAGGCGAATCTCGACGCCTTT
>JAOAPX010000201.1 GCA_025463125.1 Acidobacteriota bacterium
CGTGATCGTTTTAGCTCCGTTAAAATCAATTTGCAGCCAATCGGGAAAACTGTTCGCCGTCGCGTCTTTCCAGCCTCCGCCCGCAGCCCACGTTCTTCCGCCGTTTATCACAATGCTCGGCGAATACCCGCCGGCAAATTCAGACGATGCCGTCGCCACGCTTCCGTTTGACGCCAATGCAACGTTTGTTCTGATTCCGGTTGGAGTCGGAGTCGGCGTCGGTGTGCTCGGAGTCGGCGTCGGAGTCGGCGTGCTCGGAGTCGGCGTTGCAGTCGGCGTAGGAGTCGGATTAGAAACCGTTCCGCTGCTCCATGCTTCGAGTTCAACGATTCTGCTGTAATTAGCCTGCGCGTTATTAACAACGACTCTGTTCTTTGTCGTCGTAACGGCAGGAAAAGTTAATTTCGTAATTACTTTGTTATTACCCGAAACGTTCCCGTTCTGAACTGTTGTCCAGCTTGAGCCGTTCCAGTATTGAACGTCGAAATCAGTTATTCCGTACAAGCCGAACGTTTCGCTTGCCGAAGGATCGGTAGAATTTGTGAAATCATCTTTGACGGCGTAGACATTGATTTCATTGATCGTTTTATTGCCCGCGAAATCTACTTGCAGCCAATCTGGAAAACTGTCCGGTGTCGAGTCTTTCCACGTTCCGGTCGTTGCCCAGTTCTTGATTCCGTCAACGGCGATTCTCGCTTCGCCGCCGGCAAGCTGCGAAGAAGCCGAAGCGAATCCGCCGTTCGCAGCCAAAGCGACGTTCGTTCTGCTGCCCGAACTCGGAGTCGGCGTTGGAACGCTTGGCGTCGGAGTCGGAGTGCTTGGAGTCGGAGTTGCAGTCGGTGTTGAATTCGGAGTCGGAGTCGGATTTGTTGTGCCGCCCGTGCTCCATGCTTCGAGCTCGACAATGCGGCTGTAATTAGCCTGAGCGCTGTTTACTACGACTCTTATCTTATTTGTCGTGACGGCGGGGAAAGTTAATTTCGTGATTACTTTGTTATTACCGGAAATGTTTCCGTTCTGAACTGTCGTCCAGTTTGCTCCGTTCCAGTATTGCACGTCGAAATTAGTAATGCCGTAGTAGTTAAATACCGAGTTTTCCGCCGGGTCGGTAGCGTTGGTAAAATCGTCTTTGACGGCATAGACATTGATTTCACTGATTGTTTTGTTGCCGTTAAAGTCTACTTGCAGCCAATCGGGATAAAGATCGGCGGTAGCATCTTTCCATGTTCCGGTCGTTGCCCAATTCTTGATTCCGTCAACGGCGATGCTTGCCTCGCCGCCCGGGATTTGTGATGAAGCGGAAGCCAGACCACCGTTTGACGCGAGCGCCACGTTCGTTCTGCTGCCGGTAACCGGTGTCGGCGTTGCGGTCGGTGTTGCGGTCGGTGTCGCCGTCGGCGTCGGAGTAGCCGGAGTAGGAGTCGGCGTGCTCGGTGTCGGCGTCGGTGTGTTAGGCGTCGGCGTTGGAACGCTGCTGCCGGTGCCCCAGGCTTCAAGCTCGACTATGCGGCTGTAATTAGCCTGCGCGTTGTTTACGACAACTCTTATTTTATTCGTTGTAATATCAGCAAATACAATTTTCGTAATTACTTTGTTGGTGTTTACGACGTTCCCGTTTTGTACTGTAGCCCATGCGGAACCATTCCAGTATTGAACGTTGAAGTTTGTAATACCGTAATAATTAAACACGGTGCTTTCCGTCGGGTCGGATGCATTTGTAAAATCGTCTTTGACGGCATAAACGTTAATTTCATTAATCGTTTTGTTGCCGTTAAAATCAATTTGCAGCCAATCGGGGAAAAGATCTGGAGTCGCGTCTTTCCATGTTCCGGTCGTCGCCCAATTCTTCACGCCATCAACCGCAATCGAGGCTTCGCCGCCTGCAATCTGCGAAGAAGCGGAAGCAAAACTGCCGTTCGATGCCAGCGCCACGTTTGTTCTGCCGCCGGTAGGAGTTGGCGTCGCGGTCGGCGTTGCCGTCGGCGTCGGAGTTGGGACGTTTGGTGTCGGAGTCGCTGTCGGAGTAGGCGTTGCCGTTACGGTCGGCGTCGGGGTCGGCGATGTCGTCGATACCGTGAAAACATTGCTTCTAACGATATCCGTATAGCTGTTATTCAGCATATAACGAAACTCGTATTGTCCGGTTTGTGCCGGCGCATTCAGTGAAAACGTGCCGGAAGTTTCTCCGTTTGTCGCTCCGAATTCGATATACTGAAGATTTGTCGAACCGACTTTGTAAAGACCGACCCAATCGTAAGCCGAAGAACCGAACGGAGCCGTGAAACTGAGTGACATCGGAGCGCCGGGCGTAACTGTTCCGGGGCTTGCAACCAATGTGTAATTGCTTGCAGGAGCGCTCTGCTGCACGCTGAAAAGCTGTCCGCCGATAGTAATACTGCCGGAGCGCGCGTTGTTTGTAGTGTTAGCCGCGACGGAATAATTTACCGTTCCCGTTCCGTTTCCGGTGCTGCCGGAAGTAACCGAAAGCCACGCGGCATTACTGTTTGCCGTCCATTGACAACCGGCTGGCGCGGTTACGTTCAAACTGCTGCTTCCGCCGCCCGCGAGGCTGTTTACATTAGTTGCGGAAAGCGCATAAGTACAGGAAGGAGTGACGGTTGGAGTTGCTGTCGTGGTCGGTGTCGGCGTCGCGCTTGAACCGAATTCGACTTTTACGTCGAGGCTTTCCGGCGTAGTGTTTCCTTTTCCGATAACCGTAATGCGAATCTGGCTCGCGCTGTCATAAAAACTCTGCCCGATTAAAAGCGGCTCGTCGCCCGCGCTGCTCGTTCCGGGCGTCATATCGAGAAGCTGTGTTTCGCGGAAGCTCTGACTCGAATAATCCCAGCGAATCAGCGCTCCATTCATCGAATTGCCGCCTAAAGTCTGGCGAAATTCCACCCAGTAATTTTTCGTGCT
>JAOAPX010000163.1 GCA_025463125.1 Acidobacteriota bacterium
TTTCTTTCATTGCTATAATCGGTCTGCTTTCTAAGAATACACAACTTTCCCTTTAAATTCAGATGAACATTTTTATAAAAATATTTGCTTGTCTTGTGTTATGCCTTACATTTTCAGTGTTCGTCAATGCTCAAGGTTCGAACGATAATTGGATTCGCATTCAAAGCGATAATGGAGAATTTTCCATTGAAGTCCCAAAATTTTCGACTTATTTTTTCGACAAAGACGGGTTTTCGACTTCGAATAATTCTAAAAGCTACCAGCTTAAAAATATGCATATGCTGAATTCTTATCAGCAGGGATCTTTACTCAGTTTTGAAGCATATGAAACGGGTAAAGGCGGCTTAGAAGCGATTATTGAAGCGGATAAACAAATTGGAAACTATTCGGAGTTTGATCGTTCGGGAGTGCGGATCAAACAATTAATAAGAAAAGCCGACGGTTATTACTTTATTCGACAGTATTTTAATTCAAAAAAATTTATATATATTTTAACCGCAGCCTCAAGAACCAGTGAAACCGCGGCAACAAAGCGTTTTCTGGATTCTTTAATCTTTAATCCTGATCTTAAAACGCCGGTCAATCCAAACATTCCTGTCTTTTCCGGTATTAAACCCACTAACGTAGTTATTGAATTTATAAAGAAGTCTGACAAATCTGAAAAAAACATCGCAACCCAAGCGAATACGGACGCAGCAAAGGAAAATCCCTCAAAATTGACGGTTATGCACAGACCGAGAGCAGGTTATATTGATTCTGCCCGGATGAAAGCCGTTCAAGGAACAATCAAGCTACGCACCACGTTTTCGGCGGAAGGCTATATTTCTAAAATTGAAGTACATAAAACTTTACCGGAAGGATTATTGCGACAATCAATCTTTGCAGCACTCCGAATCAAATTTATTCCTCAGGAAGAAAACGGACAACCCACGGATGTCACAAAGTTTATCGAGTATAGATTTGAAATTTATTAAAAATATATGACTGATTATCTTTTAAGAGCGTTTTTTTTATTAGTTGTTTTTTGTTCGGCGGCAGCTTCACAAAGCTTGCCTGCGGACATCGTTATCATAAATGCTAAAGTTCGGACGATGGACGCGGCGAAACCGCAAGCCGAAGCTGTTGCCGTTATGGGCAATAAAATCGTGGCGGTCGGCTCAAACGCGGAAATTCGCGCTTTAGCCGGCACACGGACAAAAACGATCGATGCTAAAGGCAAGACGGTTTTGCCGGGCTTTAACGACGCGCACGTTCATTTTCTCGAAGGCGGATTTCAGCTTTCCTCGGTCGATTTGCGCGATGCGAAAACGCCGCAGGAATTTGTCGAGCGAATCAAAAATTTCGCCGCCAAACTGCCGAAAGGTCGCTGGATTTTGGGCGGCAAATGGGATCACGAAAACTGGACGCCGAACAATCTGCCGACCAAGGAATTAATCGACGCCGCAACGCCGGACAACCCGGTTTTTATCGACCGGCTCGACGGGCATATGGCGCTCGCCAACAGTCTCGCTTTAAAGCTCGCCGGTGTCGATAAAAACACGAAGGAAGTCGAAGGCGGATTGATAGTTCGCGACGCGGGCGGCAATCCGACCGGCGTTTTAAAGGATGCGGCGATGGGCTACGTCAACAAAGTCATCCCCGGATTTTCGTTCGAACAAAAACTCGAAGCCGCGATTGCCGCGACCGAATACGCCGCTTCATTGGGCGTTACGAGCGTTCAGGACATGTCTGCCGGAAACGAAGTCGGCGTTTACCAGGAATTGCTGCGACAAGGAAAATTAAAAACGAGGATTTACGCGGTTTCGCCGCTTTCGGATTTCGTGAGGTGGGAGCGCACCGGAATTCATTTCGCGTTCGGCGACGCAATGCTTCGCGTCGGCGGGCTGAAAGGTTATTCGGACGGCTCGCTCGGCTCGACGACGGCTTGGTTTTTCGAGCCGTATCTGGACGCGCCGAACACGACCGGCTTGCCGTCGGACGAAATTCCGAAAATGTATGAAAACGTCAAAGGCGCTGACAAATCCGGGCTCCAGGTAATGGTTCACGCCATCGGCGACAAAGCCAACGACACGATGCTTTCGACGTTTGAGCGCGTCGCAAAAGAAAACGGCGAACGCGACCGGCGTTTTCGCATCGAACACGCGCAGCATCTTCGAATTGATGATTTGAAACGCTTCGGCGCGTTGAAAATCGTCGCTTCGATGCAGCCTTTTCACCTGGCTGACGACGGGCGCTGGGCGCATAAACGGCTTGACGAAAAACGTTTGAAAGGCACATACGCGTTTCGCACGATTCTCGATTCCGGCGGCGCTCTCGCTTTCGGGACCGATTGGGCGGTCGCGCCGCTCAATCCTTTGCTCGGCGTTCACGCCGCCGTCACGCGGCAAACTCTCGACGGAAAAAATCCGAACGGCTGGATTCCCGAACAAAAAATCTCGCTCGAAGAAACGCTTCGCGCATACACAGCCGGTTCGGCTTACGCGGAATTTCAGGAAAACGTAAAAGGCACGATTTCAACGGGAAAACTAGCCGATTTGATTATTTTGTCCGACGATATTTTCACGATCAATCCGAATGAGATCAACAAAACAAAAGTTTTATTGACGATCGGCGACGGAAAAGTTATTTACGAAAGCAAATAAAAGGAGAACATAACACTCATGAAGAAAATTTTCGGCTTGACGCTCTTGATTTCAGCCTTTGCGCTTGTTTCCTTCGGGCAGGAAAAAATGGAAAACCGATCGCCCACCGAAAAAGATAAAACCGAGGCGATTCCGTCGAAAGGATTCCTCAAACGCGGCGCCGCCATCGGAAACGCAAAAGAAGTTTCGCTCGCAAAGGTTCTGGATAATCCGGGTAAATATTCGGGTAAAACAGTTTCGGTCGAGGGAGTAATCGTGCGTTCGTGCAAAATGGAAGGCTGCTGGATGGAGCTTGCGGCAGCAGAGGGCGGCAAATCGGTTCGCGTCAAAATGAAAGATCACGGCTTTTTTATTCCGCTCGATTCCGCCGGGGCTTTCGCCAGAGCCGAAGGCGTTTTCGCCGTAAAAACTTTGAGCAAAGCCGAAGTCGATCACTTGATAAATGACGACGGCGCGAAATTCGATAATCGAAACGCGGACGGTTCGGTAACGGAAATTTCATTTGAAGCGACCGGCATTGAACTGAGAAAATTTGATTATGGAAAAAGTAAAGGTTCCGGATTCTAAAAGAATCTAAAAAAAATACCAGCCGCAAAATGCACAAAAAGCGCAAAGTTAAAGAGTTTTCCTTCTGCGTTTTTTGTGCCTTTTGCGTTTATTGATTTTTCAAGTTTTGAAAAAGCTTTTATTTTGCCGATTCAACGACAGTTTGCGCCATCTGTTCGACGAGCGGCGAAATAATATCCTGCCCGTTTGATTTGGCTTTATTTTTGTATTGTTTAGCAAAAACTCCGACTCCGATTGCCTGATCCAGTTTTACGTCCAGCGTAATCTCGTCTTTCGATTTAACGTTTGCGGCAACTGTTCCGGCTGTAATAATCGCGTTCGCGGCGGCTTGCGCAGCGATATTTCCGGCGACGCTTCCCGTATTTCCGAGCCCGACGCTGCCGATCGCAGGCGCGATGACGGAGCCGAACATTCCGCCTAAGCCTCCGCCTCCGCCTTTTTTATGCGAAACCGTCACGTATAAAACGTAATCGCATTCTTTCGTTTTTGCTTCGCTGTCGATCGAGCCTGCAAGTTTCGCTTCCAATGAAACGAGCTCGATTTTTGTGCCTTTCAAATATTCGCCCAGAGTATTCTGCACCGCCGCGGACAATTCAGCCGCCGGAATCGCGTCGCCGACCGGACCTGTTTTTATGGAAACGCCGATGCGAATCGCGCCCGGCTGTTTTGCGCCGACCGCGGATGAAGTTTCCGGCTGAGATTTTGCCGGGAGCTTTATCCCGGAATTCGCTCCCGCGTATGAAGAATTCGCCGCGCCGCCGCTATCGGGCATATCAATTCCCGCGCCCGTTCGGGCGACGTTGTACATCCCGGATGCATTTTCGGCTTCGCGATAATCGGAAGGAACTTCAAAAAGCGCCTGATCTAAAGTGACTTTGGAAAGCTCTATAACTTCATTTATCATCGAATAGCTTTCTTTGCCGTCTTTGTCGTACATCGTCATTTTTTCATAAACCGGGTAGCCGCGTTTCGCGGTTCCGATTTGCTTGGAGACGTATCTGTCCTGACAGCCGCCGGATTTTTCGGCGTTATATCCGCGATAGCCGTAATTTAAATCGCAGTCGAGCGCAAATTCCGCGTCGATATACCAGCCGTCGGTCATCATTTTACTGCTGAAAGGCGTGCAGGCATCGGGCGAAGAAACCGATTCCATCGTAATAATCAGGTGTTTCGCCGCGTATCCGAACATTTGCCGGCGTTCGCCCGTATCTTTGATCGTGTAAGTTGTCGTAATCGTTCCGCCCGATCGAACGACTTTATCTGTTTTGGCTGACGCGGTCGCGGCGTTTTTCGGCGCCGGTTCGCCGCCGTCAAACAAATTTATCATGAAGGTTTTCGTTTGCGGATTCATTTGCACCGAGCGGCGCAAATCGCACTGCGTAAGGCTGACGGTTTGCATACCGCCGATATTTCGCTCGCTGCGCTGACGTTTCCCTTTTATAAACGTCGTGCCTTCATAATTCTGCCCGCTTATCGTCTGACGAACTTTGATTTTGACGTCGGCGAAAGTCGTCTGCGTTAAAGCTAAAATAACCAGTAAGAATGTGTATTTAGAAATATTTTTAATCATTTCGCGCTCCATTTGATAAATAATTTCGGGATAATTTTCACCTTCAGGATTAAACGCGTACTGACATCAAAATTTGTGTCAATTCTATTATTATTATTTGCAGGTTTTGTCGAAAAAAATTGCTACAATGCGGGAAATAAGCGGAAAATACTAAAATATGAGCCAAAATACTTCACCGGAAATTACAAGGATGCTGATTGCATTAACCGACGGAAACACCGAAGTCGTCAACAATCTTCTGCCGCTGATTTACGACGAGCTGCGAAAGCTTGCCGGAAATTATTTGCGGCGCGAGCGCGTCAGCCATACCTTGCAGCCGACGGCTCTCGTCCACGAAGCTTATATTAAATTAATCGACCAAAAACAGGTGCGCTGGCAAAACCGCGCGCATTTTTTCGGCATCGCCGCACAGATTATGCGTCGCCTGCTCGTCGATCACGCCCGCAAACACACAGCCGATAAGCGCGGCGGCGAAATTGAAAAGCTTCCGCTCGAAGAAGAAATTTTAGTGGTTTCAAACGAAAAGTCCGCCGAGCTTCTAGCTCTGGACGAAGCTCTCGAAAATCTCGAAAAGCTCGACGCGCAAAAAGCGAAGATTGTGGAACTCAGATATTTCGGCGGACTTTCTATCGAAGAAACGGCGGAAGTTTTAGGCGTGAGCGTCGCGACGGTAAACCGTCAATGGCGAATGGCGAAAGCCTGGCTCTACGGTCAAATTACAAGTGAAGATAATGAATAACGGTTCGTTTAATGCTGAACAGTGAAGGGTAAACGATTAATAAAAAACCGGAAGATTTTCTTTTATTAGCCATTCAACGTTCTTTTGGTTCGCCAAAACAAAACATTAACCATTTATATTTAAGTTTTTTTGACGATAACGAGCGTGATGTCGTCGTTTGCGGGAGCGGTTTTTGTAAATGACGAAAGCGCCGATTCGACTTTATCGCGGATTCCGGCAGCCGAAGCGCCGAGGTGTTTTCTGATAACTTCGCTCAGCCTTTCGATGCCGAATTCTTCTTCGCGAAGATTATTGGCTTCGGTAACGCCGTCGGAATAAATTATCAAAGCGTCGCCGGAAAAAAGCTGGACTTCGCCGACTTCGTATTCAGCCGTCGGCAGAATTCCGAGCGGGAAACCGCCTGCGGAAAGCTGCTCGATTTCGCCGCCCGAACGCCCGACCAGCGGCGGGTTGTGACCGGCGTTTATAAATCGCATTATGCCGGTCTTAGGATCGAGCTCGGCGGCAAAAAGCGTAACGAAACGGTTTGCCGGCGTATTTTCCGCAAGGTACCGATTTACGGATTTGATCATTTCATGAAGCGGACTTTTTGCAGACATCTGCGCGTGTATCGCCGCGTGCAAACTCGACATTAAAAGCGCCGCGGCGGTTCCCTTTCCCGAAACGTCGCCTAAGGCGATCAGCATTTTGCCGTCGTGCGACTCGATAAAATCGTAATAATCGCCGCCGATTTCGTAACAGGAAAAAGAAATTCCCTGAAATTCGTAGCCGTCCATTTTCGGCGACTCCGACGGCTGAAAGCGCTGCTGAATTTCCGTCGCGAGCTCTAATTCCCGCTCCATTCGCTCGCGCTGAAACCGCGCTTCGAGCAAGCTCGCGTTTTCGACACGAATTGCGGCGACCGAAGCAAGCGTCGTCAAAATATTCAGATGTTCTTCGGTAAACGTCGTTTCATAGGTCGGCGAATCGGCGTAAATAATTCCGAAAACGTCGCGCTCGTCAACGCTCAAAGGCACGGCTAAAACCGAGCGGATGCCGAGCAAAGCCATTGTCTGCGAAGCGTAGCGCGGATCGTGCTGAGCGTCGGAAGTTAAAACGGACTTTCCGTTTTTCATTACTTCGTCCATCACGGTTCGGCTGATGCGCACTTCTTCGAGCCGCTCGTCTTTGCCGCGAACGCGCGCGACCGTAATTTTCATTCCGTCTTCGGCTGTTTCATCGCGCAGCATTATAACGCAGCGCTCAGCCGGAACGGTTTCAAAAACCAGAGAAGCGACCTGATTTAAAGTTTCGTCCAGACCGCTCGAAGACAAAAGCGCGAGTCCGACCTTGCTGATTAAACCTAAAAGCTCTGTGCGCGAAGAAAATTGCGAATCAAGAATCTCGGACGTGGGGTTTTTCCGGCTGCTGAGCGCGATTGTCTTCGCCGGGTCGAGAACCTGCGTGCTGTCGGTGATCAAAGTCGCGTTGCGGTTCAGCTTTAAACGCTCGTCTTCAAAAACAATCGTCGTTTCGCCGATTTGTATTTCGCCGCCGGAAACGAGCGGAATCGGCATCGTCACAAACGAACCGTTATAACGCGTTCCGTTTGCCGAGCCCAAATCCTGAAGCCAGAAAGAATCGCCTTCCTGGCGCACTTCGGCGTGCAGACGCGATGCGAAGGCATCCGGAATACACACGTCGCTGCGGGCGGAACGCCCGATTGTCGTTCTCAAACGCGAAAGCGAAACCGTGTCGATAAGACGTTCAGAATTTTTAATAATGAGCTGGGGCATATTTAATTTCAATTACGACGTGAAGATTATTATTTAATTCTTTTTACGCGCGGTTTTTACAATTTCCGTTTACACATCCGAATCTTTTTGCAATACGCGGCGGCGCCCGTGTATCACTATCGTGCCCGCCAGATAATCGTGAAGCGAACGACCGTTTCGATTAAACACCGATAAAATGAATCCGAGACCGAAAGTTAAAAGCGTCAGCGGATAACCGATCAGATGCCGAACCAGGACGCGGCTGAACGATACGGTGTTGCCGTCGGATTTGACGATTTTTATCCCGGTCAGCATTTTTCCGATTGATTGACCGCTAAAAAGCGGGAAAATCACGAAATTCGTTATCCCGAGCAGCAGACCGATCAGCAGCGAAATTTGATTAATCCGGCTGTTGAGCAGCTTTGCCCCGTCGTTGCCCATATAACGACTGACTAAGAGCCCGATGACCGGCACCGACACGATAATAATATAATCAAGGATCAAGGCTCCGCAGCGCATCAGAAACGGCGCTTTCAGCTGCTCGGAAGCAAATTTTACGACGACTGCTTTATTTTTCGGTTTTCTAGCAGCAACAGCAGTTCTTTCTATACGCGCACTCATAAAAATCTGGAATTTACCTCAAAGCAAAATGTAAAGTAGTATCGCCAAGCCGAATTTTATCGCCGTTTGCCAGCACATGCGGATGATGCGGCTGCAATCGAATCGTTTCGCTGACTGCCGGAATTACGACCGTTCCGTTTGATGACCCTAAATCCTCAACCATATAAATGCTTCCGTCGCGCCATATTCGAGCGTGGCGCCGCGAGATTTTTGTTTGCGGATCGAATTTCGACAAATCCACTTCCGGGAAAATATTCGACATCGGGTCGCGTCTGCCGAGCAGGTTTTCTTCTTTATCGAGATTGAAAACAGGCGATTCCAGCTCGTTTGTGCCGAGAATCATCAGCTTGGCGGTAACGGCTGCGTTCGAGTAGATTTCCGAATGAACGCCTTTTTGCGAAAGCGGCTGGCGCGAGCCGCAAAAAGCGCAGAACATATCGGTCGCCATAATTCTTTGTCCGCAAAAACCGCAAAAAACCGATTGATTTTCCAAACCGACCGAAGCGGGAGTTTCTTTTATACCGTAAGTCACTCTGCCCGCTTTCAAATTTTCAAAATGTTCTTCCAGAACGCGGCGCATTTCTCCAGCCGAAGAAAACCGGCTCTGAACGTTATACTCGACCGAGCGCATCAGGATTTTTTCGATCTGATCGGAAAGCGCCGAATTTATCTGACGCGGGCGCGGATTTTTTTGAAAATCGAAGATCAGCAGCGGGTTGCTTTGCGGATCGGCTCCGGTCAAAAGATGAAACATCGTCGAACCCAAACTGTAAATATCCGAGCGCGGCTCGACGTTTCCGCTGAAAAGCTCCGGCGGCGCGTAGCCCATCGTGCCGACCGCCGTCACGCCTTTTTCTTCTTTATTGACCGAGCGGGCAATGCCGAAATCGATCAGCATAACGCGCCCGGTATTGCCGTCAATCATTACATTCGAAGGCTTCAAGTCACGATAAACGATTGTCGTCGGGCGGTTATGCAAATAATCGAGAACGTCCGCGATCTGAATCGCCCACTCGGTAACGCTTCGCTCGTCGATCTTGCCTTCGGGCGCGGACCGCAAACGGGCTGAAAGATCGCCGCCCGAAATATATTTCATCACCAGATAAAAACGGCTTTCCTTTTCATCGTAGAAATAATCGTAGATCGTCGGGATCGAAGGATGATCGAGCGTCGATAAAATCATCGATTCGCGCTTGAAATCATTGATCGCTTTTTCCTGCTGCTCGTCTTCGATATACGACTGCACCATTTCTTTGACGGCGCGCAAAACTCCGCCGAGATTATTATCGCTCGCCAGATACACCGCGCCCATTCCGCCGCCGCCGATCTTTCTGATTATTTCGTAGCGACCGTTTAAGATGATTCCTTCTTCGAGCGGTTTTAATTTCGCAGATTTTTTTCCGTCCGTATCGCCGATGCCGAAATTCGGCATCGTTTTGGAACGGGCGGGCGGCAGATGAACGACGTTATTCCTTGAAGCGGATCTCAATTCTTCGGATACCGGTTTGTCGGAAACGGAATGGCTTTCTATAATTCGCACCGAATCGAACACTGACTTTGACGGAGGCTCCGGCATTTCCAATTCTTCCGAAGGCTTCGCGATTCCAGCTTCGATCGGGGAAACATTCGCTTCTGGCGAAGCGGGCTCGCGCGGCGTATCTCGCTCGACTTCGTTTTTTTCAGAAGCTTGCGCCGATTGTTTTGCGAGCAAAGGCGAAATATAAGGAATGGTCGAGCTGAATTCGTCAGTATCGGTTATTTCGAGCAAATCATTTTCCTGCTCGACCTTGACCGGCTGCCGGTTTTGAGCACTTTCGGCTGCAAAATCATGCGCGGGTTCCGCGTTTGATTCGGGATTTTCATTTTTTTCAGATTCAGAGAGCGCAGGCGCGCCGCCATGCATATCTCGATTAAAAACAGTTTCCTGCGATTTCATATTTTCAGACTTATTAAACTGAAAATCGATCGATTCGGTCTTTGAGCTCAAATTTTCTTTTGTACCCGTCAACCCGTAATCTTCAGTTTTTGCATCCTCGCTTTCCGAAACGTTTTCGTCAATCGGGGAAAGCTGTATTTCAGACGCATCAACGCCGTCTCCCGATTCGTTTTCGGCGGCAAGAGCCGCTTTCAGGGAAATTCCGCAATACGGGCAAAATATATCTATCGGCGCGACTTCTGAGCCGCATTCATAACAATAAGCCATTAGTTTAAATGAAACTTTTTGATTTTAATCATTAATAAAAAACCGTAAAAATGTTTTCCCGACAATAATTTCGTCGTTATTATTCAAAGGCTGCCGGTTTCCCGGGATAAGACGTCTTCCGCGATTAACAAAAGTTCCGTTCGTCGAACCGAGGTCTTCTATCGTATATCTTCCTTGATGCAAAACGATGCGCGCGTGTCGCCGGGAAACTTTAGCTTCAGAATCATACGCATCGAGGTCTACGTCCGGGAAAACCCCGTTGTCGGCATCCCACCGCCCGATAAAAGATTCGTCGGCGGAAAGTGAAAATTCCGTTCCGATAGATTCGCCCCGTTCGATGACAAGACGCGCGTGAATACCTTTTTTCTTCGAATCGCTTTCCAGTTTAAAGTTATCTTCGGTTTTTAATTCTTCGACAATTGCCGGCACTCCGACCGACGTCACATTCGCTCCGCGAAAAATCGGAGTTTCAGGATATTGTGGTTGAAAATTCGAAGCATCGGTTTTCGTATCTGTTTTATTTTGCAGCTTTGAGCCGCATTCATCGCAGTATTGCGAACCGCCTGGATTTTCCGTACCGCAAGTCTGGCATTTTATCATCTTTTGTTTTCCTTGCGTGTTTATTGATTTGAACTTTATTTGGCAAAAAATATTTTACCTCGTAAATGAATGTTCGTAAATCTTAGATTGATTGTTCCTTAATTTCAAAGGTATTTTCTTTTTATCAATTTATAACAAATCATTTGCCCGTTGAAAGAAAAAACCGGGCTGTTTAATATTAAATAGAATTTTCCGGCTTTGGAGCGCCGCCGCTATTTTTGTTTTTCTGCAAAAACACTTTTTTGAAACTCTTTCAAGTTTCCATTCGTAAAGTTGAAATAACGCTTTAATACATAAATATTTGCGTTACACCCTATAAAGAAATTTAACGCCACGCAAAGAGGATATATAAATATGGCTGTCAGCCGTAAAGGTAAAATTGTTATCGGAGTCTCGGTTCTTCTTTTAACGACGCTCATTATAGTCGTCACGATATTCGCCACCAAAAAAGACAGCCCGGAAGTTACGATTGTAAAGGTCGAACCAAGGCGCGAGCTGCGCTCGACCGTTACGGCTTCGGGCGAAGTCAGACCGATTCAGTTTATGAACCTGACCAGCGAAGTTCAGGGACGAATTGAAGAAATAAGAGTTAAAGAAGGCGATGCCGTTCAGCAGGGTCAGGTTTTGGTCAGGCTCGATCCCGACCAGCTCGAATCAAACACCGACGCGCAAATCGCCGCCGTTCAGGCGTCGCAAAACGAATCGGAAGTTTCCCGCTCGCAAATTTCCGCCGCTCAAAATCAATTGTCGCAGGCGCAGCAGGGCTTAAACGCCTCGCAGGCTTCAGTCGATACGGCAATGCAGCAGGTCGCTTCGGCGCGTCAGCAGGTCGTCTCCGCTCAAACCGAAGTCGATCGCGCCCAGGTTGATTTAAACACATCGCAGCGTGAACTGAAACGAACGACTGATTTGCTCGAAGCCGGAGTCGCGTCGCGCTCGGAATTCGACGCGGCGAAAGATCGCGTTGAAACGGCGCAGGTCGCGCTTCGAAACGCGCAGGCGCGGCTTAAATCCCAGCAGCTCGGCATCAACGAATCGCAGGCGCGCGTCAACGAATCGCGCGCACGCGCACGCCAGCAGGAAGTCGCCGTTCGAGACGCGCGCCGCGCTGTCGAAACGGCGAGCTTGAGCGCCGGCGCCAGCGCCAGCCGCGCCAATCAGGCTGCGGCGGTTCTTCGCGGTTCGCGCAATCAGCGGGATAAAACCACGGTCGTCGCGCCGATCAACGGAATTATCGCTGAAATCCCTTCTAAAGTCGGAACCTTCGCCGTCGCGGGACTTTCGACAACCGCTTTAATGACGATTGCCGATATGTCGAACGTCAACGTCGAAGTAAAAGTTGACGAGACGGAGATCGACAAAGTCGAAGTCGGTCAGCCGGTCAAAGTAAAAGTCGATGCTTTCGGCGATACCGAGATTGTCGGCGAAGTCAGGCAGAAAACGCCTCTCGCCGTCGGCAAATCGCAAACTTCCGGCGGGCTTTCCACGAACATCAACGTTCAGGAAGCCAAAGAGTTTCGCGTCGTCATCGAACTTGTGAATTTATCCGACGAAACGCGAGACAGCTTGCGTCCGGGAATGAGCGCGACCGCCGTTATCACGACTAAAACCGCTGAAAACGTGCTCGCCGTTCCGCTTCAGGCTGTTATTGAAAAGAAACCGGAAACGCCCGCGTCAATTTCGCCGGGTCAAACGCCCGCGCCGACGCCGGCGGATAAACCTAAACCGGTTAAAGGCGTTTACATTCTCCAGGATAATAAAGCCAAGTTCGTCGAAGTCGAAACCGGCATTACCGGCGAATCCGATGTTCAAATAACGGCTGGGCTTTCCGAAGGTCAGGAAGTAATAACAGGTCCGAGCCGTATCTTAAACACGCTCAAAGAGGACATGGTCGTCAAAAAACAAACGAAAAAAGAAGGCGAAAACGCCAATAAATCATAAGGAACCGGAAGCAGGGTTTTAAGGTTTGAAAATTTTAAATCTTAAACTTTGCTTTTTTCGTGCCTGATCCAGATATGTATAGATTTATGGAAAAAGAAAACGGTCATCATCAAACGGCTGAAAGCGCCGGGCTTGCAACAGGCGAAGCTTTAATTTCGATGCGCGACATCTGGAAAACTTACCAGATGGGCACCGAACAGCTGCACGCGCTGCGCGGCGTTTCTTTTGATGTTAAAAAGGGCGAATATTTAGCGATTATCGGTCCTTCGGGTTCGGGAAAATCGACTTTGATGAATCTGATCGGCTGTCTCGATTCGCCGAGCAAAGGGCAATATTGGATTAACGGTCATCAGGTCGCCGAAATGACCGACGACGAATTAGCCCGGATTCGCAACAAGGAAATCGGTTTCGTTTTTCAGACGTTTAATCTTCTGGCTCGCGCGACGGCTCTTCATAACGTCGAGCTTCCTTTGATTTACGCCGGGATGCGTTCGGCTGAAAGGCAGGAAAAAGCGCACGCCGCGCTCGCTTCGGTCGAACTCGGCGACCGCGTAACGCATCGCCCGAATGAGCTTTCCGGCGGTCAGCGCCAGCGCGTCGCCATCGCCCGCGCTCTTGTCAATCATCCTTCGATCCTGCTTGCGGACGAGCCGACCGGCGCGCTCGACACGAAAACGAGTATGGAAATTATGGCTCTTTTTGAAAAACTGCACGAAGAAGGCAACACGATTATTCTCGTCACGCACGAACACGATATAGCCGAACGAGCGCATCGCGTTATCACGATTCGCGACGGCGAAATCGAAAAAGACGAGCGAATCAGGTAGTTTTTTGGGAAAACACAAACGCGTTCAGGCAAAACTGTAATGGTTTTGCCTTTTCTTTTTTATTCTTTTTAGATCTGCCGCATTTCCCGCATACCGATTCGCGCCTTTATATAATTTCAACACCTTTAGAAATTGTCGAGAAATCGGCGACGAATTCACTTCAATAAACCTTTTCCGGCATCTCGCGTATAATAGAAACAGAAGCCTTTCTTTTTCTATTATTTTTAATGAATTTAACTGAAACCTTAAAACTTGCTCTTGCAGCAATTACGGCGCATAAACTCCGTTCTTTTTTGACTCTTTTAGGAATGATCATCGGCGTGACGGCGTTTATGGTCGTGCTTTCCGTTTTGCAGGGATTCAATTCGTATATTGACGAAAAAATCGCCGGAATCGGCTCAAATTCATTTACCGTGATGAGGTTCGGTTTTGAAGATTTCAAAGACACCGACACGATCAACGCGGCGCAGCGGCGCAATAAGGAATTGACCTTTGACGAGCTGGAATACATTCGCGACCATTCGCAGCTGATCGACAAAATCGGAGCCAAAGCAAATCCGAACACGCGGGAATTACAGCGCAACGACATAATTTTGCAGGACGTAACAATTGACGGAGCCGAGCCGGTTATCAGCGAAATCGAAAACATCGATATTGCCGAAGGGCGTTATTTCACGGAATCGGAAAATAATAATTCGATGCGCGTCGCCTTTATCGGTTCGGACGTGGCGAGAAAACTTTTCCCTTTCGGCTCGCCGATCGGCGAAGAATTTACGATGCAGGGCATACCTTACAGGGTGATCGGCGTTCGTGTTGAAAAAGGAACGGTTTTCGGACAGCCGCAGGATATGTTCGTCCAGCTGCCGATAAAAACTTACGGCACGAATTTTGGCGGTTTGACGAGAAGCCGCAGCCTTAATTTCGTGGGAATGCCGAAATCTCCGCAGCTTTTCAACGACGCGGTCGAAGAAGCCAGAACTTTGATGCGGATAAAACGCAAGCTTTCTTCCGGCGAAAAAGACAATTTCGGAATCTTTACGCCCGACGCCATCTCAAACTTGCGAAACAGCATTTTGGGTCCGGTTTTTATCGTTATTCTAACCGTGCCGGGAATCGCTCTTCTGGTCGGCGCGATCGTCATTATGAATATCATGCTGGTTTCCGTAACCGAACGCACAAAAGAAATCGGCATCAGAAAAAGTTTGGGCGCGCGGCAATCCGACATTTTGAAACAGTTTCTTTTCGAATCGATGACGCTTTCGGCGATCGGCGGAATCATCGGTTTGATTATGGCGAAACTGCTCGGGTTTATAATCACCGTTTACGTTATAAAAACCGTTATCCCGTGGTACGCGGCGGTTATCTCAATCGGTGTTTCGACGCTGGTCGGAGCCGGAGCCGGGCTTTTTCCAGCATGGAAAGCCGCGCGCCTCGACCCGATCGAAGCTTTAAGAGCGGATTAAAATTATTTTCTATTTAACATTTTTCTTAACGGTGAAAGAATAAACATCGGCAGACCGGCTTAATATTTATGGGACTTTTCGGCACGAACTTTATCGAAAATCTAAAAATGGCGCTCGCGACTTTGCGCAGCAATAAGCTGCGCTCGTTTTTGACGATTTTCGGAGTCATCATCGGCGTTATCACCGTTATGCTCATTTCTTCGATTATCAGCGGAATCGATTCGGCGGTAAAAAAGCAAGTCGAATCTTTCGGCACGAACACGATTATTCTGCGCAAATACGATATTTCGGTCGGACCGAGAAATCGTACGCAGGAAGAAAGAATGCGAAAACCTTTCACGATCGAAGACGCCGAAGCTTTGAAAAAACTTTCGACCATCGAAACCGCCGTTCCGTTTCTAAATATTTCCACTAATTTTTTCGGACAAAGAATTCTCGTAACAGGCAAAAACGGCAAGACTTCGACATCGGTAAATTTGCTCGGAACGCTGCCGGAAGTCGAAAAAGTCGGAAGCGAAGTTTTAATGGAAGGGCGCTGGTTTACGCAAGGCGAAAGCGATTCGAAAACGGATGTTTGCCTGATCGGATCGTCTGTCGTCGATGCGTATTTTCCATACGAGTCGCCGATCGGTAAAACTTTGGAAATCGGCGGGCGCGAATTTCGCGTGATCGGCGTGCTGCAAAAACGCGAGCAGCTTTTCGGCGGCGGAAACAACGACCAGAGCAACACCATTTACATGCCGATCGGCGCGGCTTTGCGCCTGAAACCTTACGCCGAAGATTTATATATTTACGCTATTGCTAAAATCGGGATGCTCGACGTAGCAAAAGATCAGGTTCAGGATCTTTTGCGCGTTCGCCGCCAGGTTCCGTTCGGCGAACCGAACAATTTCGGGATGGAAACGGCGGAAAGCATTATTTCCACTTTTCGCTCGATTACAGCCGGAGTAGCGATGGCGATGGTCGTGATTTCTTCGATCGGTTTGATGATCGGCGGTATCGGCGTTATGAATATTATGCTCGTATCAGTGACCGAACGCACGAGAGAAATCGGTATCAGAAAAGCCATCGGCGCAAAGCAGAGCGATATTTTAATGCAGTTTTTGATTGAAGCGGCGACTTTAACCGGGCTCGGCGGGCTTATCGGGCTGCTTATCGGCTGGGCTTTAACGCTTTTAATCGCGCTCGTATTTCCTTCGAACGTACCCTGGTGGGCGCCGCCGCTCGGCTTTTTCGCGAGCGTCGGAATCGGTATAGTTTTCGGGCTTTTCCCGGCTTGGAAAGCGGCGCGGCTTGATCCGATCGAATCGCTCAGGTATGAATAAATTAAAGTTTTGAATAGAAAAAGGGCGTTGCGGTCAAGTTTAATCGCAACGCCCTTTTCAATTTTTACTTCGATTAGCCGCCGAATGCGAGCGCTAAAACCACTTTTAGCGCAACGCCGACGAGTCCTAAAATTAAAACAATCGCCCACGACGCTCCTGCCGAGATTTTGGCGATGTGCCGCAAACCTATTGCCGCTAAAATCCATCCCCAAATAGCGAATAAATCAATCGAACTTAATAATGCAGCTAAAGCCGGCGACGCTTTTTCGTCGATAAACATTGCCGGATTCGCCTGGACGAGACCGCGCTGGCTTTGTTCGATGTCAATATCGTCAACCGACATTAAAAGAAGAACGATGATGTTTGCCAGCATAAAAATGAGCGTCGGGGGCAAACTTGAGTAAACCCAAACCGAAAGTCCGTGTAAAAATTTAGTCGATCCGCCCATTGCGTTTGCGCCGACCCAGTAAATCAAGCCGCCGAGCAGAAACACTATGATTAAAGCAATCGGCACTCCGCCATAGCTGATCGCTCTCCAAACCGGCGAGGTCTGGCTTTGTATAAGCTGTTCCTTTTGATCGCTCGGCATTTGTTGAACGCGGGCATTGGACTCGAACCGGTCGCGCACGATTCTTTCGAAACCGACTTTTTGAATAAAAAGGGCTTGAAAAGCCGTTACTACCAATATGATGACTAAACCAGCCATCAAAAATCTCGGTTTTCGCCGCAAATCCTCAAATGTTTTTCCGGGTTCAAAAAATATATTTGCTAAGGTTGCCGGTTCCGACATTTGCGCCGGTTCGGTCGTATCAACGATTTTTTCAGGCGGCGGGGGCGCTTGCCATTCGGAAGTATTCTGCTCGTTCATGTTTTGATTTCTCCTTTTGGTGTGTGAGCCTTTCACATTACTACAAACATCTACACGAAAAGCCTTCGAATTTTATCAGGTTCCCTGCTTTTTAATACGCGCCTTCCCCGTTTACGTTTCAAAATTATCGCTTATTCGGCTTTCGGTGCCGTATCGTAGCCTTCGACGCGAATGCAGGCAGCCGCGTGCCCGGGCGTGATCTCGCGAAGTTCCGGAACAATACGGGCGCAATCGTCGATTGCAAACGGGCAGCGAGTTCGGAAACGGCAGCCCGAAGGCGGATTTATCGGCGTCGGAACGTCGCCTTTTAAGACGATTCGCTCGCGTTTATGTTTCGGATCGGGAACCGGAATAGCCGAAAGAAGCGCTTTTGTATAAGGATGCAGCGGATTTCCGTATAAATCTTCCGCGGCGGCGACTTCGACGATTTTTCCCAGATACATCACCGCGACGCGCTTCGAAATATGTTCGACGACCGCCAAGCCGTGCGAGATAAACAGATATGTCAGACCGAATTCAGCCTGTAAATCCTGCAAAAGATTGACGACCTGCGCCTGCACGGAAACGTCGAGCGCGGAAACGGGCTCGTCGGCGATAATCAGTTTCGGATTGAGAGCCAGTGCACGCGCGATTCCCAATCTCTGCCGCTGACCGCCGGAAAATTCGTGCGGATAGCGAAACATATAATTCGGATCGAGCCCGACCTTTTTGAGCAAATCCGCGACTCTTTCCTGACGCTCGGTCTTATTGCCGATGCCGTGAATTTTCAAAGGCTCCGAGACGATCGAAAGAATATTCAAACGCGGGTTAAGACTCGCGTACGGGTCTTGAAAAATAATCTGCATCTCGCGCCTGAGCGACTGCATTTCTTTGTTGGGCAGACCGACCAGATTTTTATTTTCAAAAAACACGTCGCCGCTCGTCGGCTCGTGAAGCCGCAGAAGGCAGCGACCGACCGTAGATTTCCCGCAGCCGGATTCGCCGACCAATCCGAGCGTTTCACCGGAAAACACGTCAAACGTTACGCCGTCGACGGCGCGAACGACATCATCCGAATTTTCTACCGGAAAATGCTTGACGAGATTCCTGACTTTTAAAAGTTCTTCTTTTTGAGTTTTTACTGCGCTATTTTCCATTCTTTTTCTTTTCTTCGACCAATTTCAGAGACGACAATTTTATTTTCAGGTAAATCAACTCAAGCGGAATTTCACACCGCAGCGATTTCAGTTGAACGACGTCATCAATGTTTTCATAAATCTTCAACGTCCATTCGTTATTGTTTTGCCTTGAAAAATGTTCTACCCTGACGCGGTTTTGCGAAACCAAAACGTATTCCCCGAGCGACTCTAAACGAAAATAATCTTCCGCTTTTTCGCCGCGGTCGCGTTTCTCGGTTGATTTCGACAAAACTTCAAATATGACGACGGGATTAAGCAATGTCGTATCATTGTTTTCGGTCAAAATCTCGCCGCAGGCAACCGCGACATCCGTATAAACATTGTGCCCGTCGCGGATTTTTACGCGAAAATCGCTCGCGTAAACTTCGCAGCCGGTTTCGCGAAGACGCAAATTCAGTTCGGTTGAAATATTACTTGTCGCCAGATTGTGCCTGCGCGAGGCTCCCGCCATCGAGTATATTTCGCCGTCCATAAACTCGTGTTTTATTTTCGACTTTTCTTCGAGAGCTAAATATTCCTCTTCGGTGAAAAGTTTTTCGGCAATGGCTCCGCTCATTTTTGCTTTCTCCAATCTTCTTTAATAAGCGCCCAGCGTTCGTGGTCGCGCCATTTTTTGTCTATTTTTAAATACCGGCGCGAAAATCCTTCTTTTGTAAAACCGTTTTTTTTCAGCACGGCGATCGAAGCGAAATTTTCCGGCTGCACATTCGCTTCGATCCGGTGAAGTTTCAAATCCCTGAACGCGAAACGCGCAATCAACCGGATCGCTTCGCTCATAAAGCCTTTGCCGCCGAACGCAGCGCCGACAAAATACCCGAGATACGCGCTGCAAAAATTGCCGTGAAAGATTTGCGAAAGCGTTATCGAACCGACGATTTTATCGTCCGGGCGGCGACAGATTATAAAGCTTTCATTCGTTTGGCTTTTATTTCTCGATAAAAACTTTTCAAAGCTCGCTTCGTCGGTTGGCGGGCTGACCAATCCGCGATGAAACCGGCGGCTCGCTTCGTTCAGAGCGATGAATTCCGCCGCGTCTTCTTCGCGCAGATAGCGAAGATAAATCGTTTTTCCTTTAATTTGCAGCTGCGGATCTTTCTCGCTCATTTTCGTATAAAACGCAGCGCACGCGCGCCGCGTCAGTTTCCAGGTCGAACAGCGGCATCGGATCGTGCGTGCAGCGCTCGAAACGATACTGGCAGCGAGGCGCGAAATGACAGCCGTTCGGCAGATTCGTCGGGCTCGGAACCGTTCCTTCGATCGTTTGAAGCCGCGAAACTTTTTCGATGTCGCGCGCCGTCAGCTTCGGAACCGATTTCAAAAGCCCCTGCGTGTACGGATGTTTCGGCTTTTCGAAAATTTCGTCAATGCCCGATTCTTCGACGATTCTTCCCGTGTACATCACGCAGACGCGGTCGGCGACTTCGGCGACGACGCCCAAATCGTGCGTGATCAAAAGAACGGCGAGTTTCCTGGTTTCGCGCAGATTATTCAGCAAATCGAGAATCTGCGCCTGAATCGTCACGTCGAGCGCCGTCGTCGGCTCGTCGGCAATCAGCAATTCCGGATCGCAGGCGAGAGCCATCGCGATCATCACGCGCTGGCGCATTCCGCCCGAAAGCTGGTGCGGGTAATCGTTAACGCGGCGCGAAGGGTCTGGAATCGCGACTTCGCGCATCGCGTCGATCGCCGCCGCCCAAGCCTGTTTTTTATCGAGTTTCCGGTGCAGGCGCAGCGCCTCGGCGATCTGTTCGCCGACCGTGTAAACCGGGTTCAGCGAAGTCATCGGGTCCTGGAAAATCATCGCGATGTCGTTTCCGCGAATCTCGCGCATTCTTTCGTCCGAAGCTTTCAGAAGCTCTTCGCCCTTGAATTTGATTTCCCCGCCGACGATTTTTCCAGGCGGCGCGATAAGCCGCATCACCGACAGCGCCGTGATCGATTTTCCGCAGCCCGATTCGCCGACCAAGCCTAAAAGCTCGCCTTCGTTTATATAAAAACTGACGTCGTTAACCGCTTTGACGAGTCCGGCGCGGGTTGGAAATTGCGTTTGTAAATTATTTACTTCTAATAAATGAGACATTTTTAATAAATAGTAAATGAATATTGAACCTGCTTTGTTACATTTACGTTTTTGCCTTTAACTTTTTGAGGAAGAAAAACTATTTTGCTTGCAGCAATTATTGCTTGTTCGGTTAAGCCGTAAGGTAATTCGGTAACCGTAAAAATACTTCCGATTCCGCCGGTTGCCAAAAATGTAACTTTTAACATTACGTTTCCCTGCGTTTGCTTCTGTCGTGCCATATCAGTGTAATTTGCTCTGGGCTTTGCGACAATAATCATTGGCTCGGTATTTTGTTCAGGCTTCTCAACAATTGGATTTTGGATTTTCGCTTCTTCGTCTCCAAGCGTTCTTGCCGCTCCATTTTTAATTTCAATACCGTCAACATTTTTATTAAATTTGATTGACTTGATAAATCCGGCTATAGACGGATTTTGATTATTTCGAGCAGTTGCAATCAGTTCAAACCACCTGTTGTTTTTTACGTCGTCAATCAACCAATAAGTCGTAAACTTACCGGAAATTTTAGTTGTTTCTCTTCCATTTAAATTTAATCTTGTTTCTTCGAAATTTCCTAACTCTATTTTTAATTCGGCAACTCTGTTTTTAAAGGTATCCTGACTAAATTTGTTTTTAATTTGGCAATCATCGGGAATTTCTCTTTTATTTTTCGATGCGATTTTAAGTTGGTAGACTACTTCTTCACCGTAAACCGCATAAGTATCAACTATCAAGTCATTGCACAAATCAGAAGATTCGATCAAAATCGGCATTTTCGGAAGCAAAACGGAAACCTTTTGTTCTGACACCTTATAAGTTTCCCATTTAACCGCGGCAGAATTCTTTTCCGTTTGTGCCGTTATATTAAAATATAAAATTAATAAAGTGAATACGACAAAAATCTGTTTGAGCATAATTTAGGCGCGATATAATTCGAATTTCAAATGTTTTAGATGTTTCTTTTCTTTTCGGCGTGCAACTATTTTTATCGCTTTTTCCTCAAACAGATGTTATCATTTTTTGCCGAAATTTCTATTTTCAGCAGTCATTTCCGAGGAGATTTTTGTAGTGAAAAAAAGTTCAACTCTTTTCAGCGCTCTTTCCCTGTCATTTTTTTTAATTTCCGGCGTATACGCCCAAAATGAAGCGGTCTCCAAATTAAGTCCGAAAGCTCCTGCCGACGCGGCGGCGACCAGCCCGGCTAAAGCGGTGACGGTTGAAAACATCGAAACGGATGTTGCGGAGGCTTTAACGCTGATTGAAAGCAACCACATCGCCGGTAAAAAACTCGACTACAACGAATTATTCAAATCTTCGATCGAAAGCATGCTCCACACGCTCGATCCTCATTCGAATTACTTTGATGCCAAGGAATTCGAACAGTTTCGCACCGATCAAAGCTCGAAATATTTCGGCATCGGCGCGACGATCGGCGATTTAAGCGATTCGAAAGGAAAGGTTCAGGCGACTTTTATCAAAGCCACGTTTGAAAACGCGCCCGCTCACCGCGCAGGGCTTCGCTACGGCGATAAAATCATTGAAGTAAACGGCACATCGATGCTCGGCAAATCTTTCTCCGAAGTCCGCACATTTCTGCGCGGACCGCGTGGAACGGTTGCCAAGCTTGTGGTTGAAAAATACGGGACAGGCAAACGCGAAACGGTCGATATCGTTCGCGATGCAGTCGCGCAGCCTTCAATCGCCGAAGCTTATATAATTCGCCCGGGCGTCGGTTATATCGCGATGACCGGCGGATTTAATCAAACGACTTACTCGGAATTCGCCGTTGCTATGCAAAACCTGAAACAACAGGGCATGCAGCAGCTCATTCTCGATCTGCGAAACAACGGCGGCGGCTTGGTCAGCCAGGCTTATCGCGTCGCAAATACATTTTTAGGTCGCGGGCAAACGATTTTCACGCAAAAAGGACGCTACGAAGGAACTGCCGAAACGTATCGCGCGGAAAATTCTTCGCCGGAAAACGTTCCGATGGTGCTTCTGGTTAACCGGAATTCGGCTTCGGCTTCCGAGATTTTAGCCGGCGCGCTGCAAGATCACGACCGGGCTTTGATCGTCGGTGAAAACACGTTTGGCAAAGGCTTGGTGCAAAATCCGTTTGTTCTCGAATACGGTTCGATGCTGCTTTTGACGATCGCCAAATACGAAACGCCATCGGGCAGATTGATTCAGCGCGATTATTCCGACGGCAATCTTTATAATTATTATACAAACGGCGGAACCTTAAACGAGGAAACGAACAAATCCGAATCGAAACCGCAGCAAGGCGACGCGACGAAAACCGACACGGGCAGAAGCGTTTACGGAGGCGCGGGAATCACGCCGGATGTGCAGGTAAAACCGCAAACGATTACTGCTGAAAAAGCCCGTTTCCAGCAAAAACTCAGCAATCCGATTTTCGCTTTTGTGCTGGATTTAACTTACGGCAGGATAAAGGGTTTTGAAAATTATAAAGTCGATCGACCGATCTCGTTCGAATACGACATCAAAGCTCAGGATTACCCGATAACGGACGCGCTTTATCAAAACTTTAAAAAGTACGCGGTCGATAAATACGGATTTACGCCCGCCCAGATTGAACGCGAAAAAGAGTTTGTCGAACGCTTTTTAAGAACCGAAATCGTTACCGCCGCTTACGGCTCGACGACTTCATTCCAGGTTTTCAATGAATACGACGACCAGTTAAAACGCGCTATCGAGCTTCTTCCGCAAGCCAGGCAGCTCGCGCTGGAAGGCGCAAAAGCAAACGCTTCAAAACAAAAATCCGCGCTTAAATAAATAATAGTTCGGTGTTAATCAATAAAAAAGAGCGGCAAATCGTCCGCTCTTTTTTATTTTGTGATCGTGTAATTTCAGCAATCAGCCTGAAAAGTTTTTTCAGGCGAACAACCAATTTACCAAATAATAAATTCCGAACCCGATTCCGGCTAAAAGCAAAACAAGCGCGACAATGACGAGAGCGACGATCGCCTTGAATTTTTTATAGCGATTGTCGTCGGGCGGCGAAAGCTGGCTTTGCGGAAAATACGGCGGCGGTCTGTCCATAATCTTTTCTCCTTGCTTAGAAGCCTTTATCATAGCCGATAAAGTTTTAAGTTCCAATTCACTGTGCGATAATTACTTCGGTTTTTTAATTTATTCGTTTTATACGCGGCGGCAACTTCCCTTCCGGGCGAAGCGTCTAAATTATTCTGTCAGCATTACTTACTGTGAGTTTATATCAGTTTTTATGAATTTCCTTAAATCGTCTCTTTTTGTCGCTCTTTTTATCGTTCTTTCAATCGCCTGTTTCGCATTTACAGTTCAGGCTCAGACCGTCAGACCGAATTTCAACCGCGCGCAAACTTACGACGTTCAGCATTATATTTTAAGAATAAAGTTTGACCGCTCCGCGAAAAAGGTTTTCGGCGACGCGACCGTCCAGGTAAAGCCTTTAACAGGTAATTTCACGCGTCTCGAACTCGACGCCGCCGATCTCGCTTTTGAAAAGGTAATTTCCGAGCCGGACAATAAAGAATTGAAATTCACGACGGAAAACGAAAAGGTTTACGTCGAGCTCGGCAAGGCATTCGCGCCCGGCGAATTGATTTCCGTTCGATTTGCATATACGGCGACGCCGAAAAAAGGCATATATTATGTTGACGCCGACATCGAAGACGGGAAAATCGCCCGCGACGCGCAAATCTGGACGCAGGGCGAACCCGAAGAAGCCCGCCACTGGTTTCCGTCGTTCGATTTTCCGAGCGATAAAGCGACGACCGAACAATTTATCACAGTCGCGAAAGACGAAACCGTTATCGGAAACGGCGAATTAATTAAAAAGACGGAAAATGCCGATAATACAGCAACTTTTCACTACAAAATGCCGGTTCCGCATTCTACTTACCTGGTTTCGTTTATCGTCGGTAAATTCACGAAAATAAGCGAAAATTATAAATCCGTCCCGCTCGGGTTTTACGTATATCCGGGAAAAGAAACAATCGTGGCGAAGGCTTACGGGCGCACGAAAGATATGTTTCGCGTTTTTGAAGAGCTGACAAAGATAGATTACCCGTTTAATAAGTACGATCAAACGATGGTCGCCGATTTCAATTTCGGCGGCATGGAAAATATTACGGCGACGACAATGGCTGACACGGAAATTCTAGCCGCGAATTTCCCCGAGTTCAAAAACGGCGTCGAAGATCTTGTTTCCCACGAGCTCGCGCATTCCTGGTTCGGCAACCTGGTTACGACAAAAAACTGGGCTGAACTGTGGCTGAACGAAGGTTTCGCGACTTTTATGGAAGCGGCATATCGCGAGAAAATGTACGGGCGCGCCGATTATTTAAGGAAAATCCGCTCAGACGCGCTTCAGTTTATTATCGACGATTCCGTCAATAAAAACCGTCACGGGTTATTCAACCAAAAGGCTCGCCCGGACGATTCGATTTTCGATATAACGACTTATCAAAAAGGCGGCGCGGTCGTCCACACGCTGCGCGAAACAATCGGCGACGAGGCTTTCTGGAAAGCTTTGAACATTTATCTTAATCGTCATAAATTCGGAAACGTCGAAACGCCCGATTTGCAGAAAGCGATGGAAGAAGCTTCGGGACAAAAGCTCGATTGGTTTTTCGCTCAATGGGTTTACGGCGCGGGAAGCCCGAAACTCGACGTCCGGCAGGTTTACAATTCTAAAAAACACACTCTTGAATTGACGGTTTCGCAGGTTCAGCCGATTGACGGCATCACGCCCGAAGCGTTTATTTTGCCGATGGAAATTGCCATTAAAACCGGCGGCGGCGTGAGAAACGAAAAGCTCGATATAAAAACGCGCGAAAGCAAATTCTCATTCAAGGTAAACGGCAAACCTTCGGAAATCAAACTCGACCCGAACGAAAAAATCCCGATTAAAACCGTTAGAATCCAAACGCTTACAACGGAAAACAAGTAATCAAAGAAAAGCGAGCGCAAATTATCCATTTGCGCTCGCTTTTTTATTTCAATTCCCGGTTTTATTTATAGATCAAACTACCTGCCGTCTTTTATTCCGAGTTTTCCTTTCAAGCGATTAACTTCAGAAGCATCGGAAGCTAAATTCAGAGCTTTCCGCCAGGCGGTTCTGGCTAAATCGGTTTTTCCCTGTTTTTGATAAACGTCGCCGAGATGTTCATTAATCGTCGAAGAGCCGGAATCGAGCCCTGCGGCTTCCTTGAGATATTGCTCGGCTTCCGCATATTTTCCGAGTTTATAATAAGCCCAGCCCAAACTATCGAGATACGAAGGATTTGTCGGGTCTATTTTAACGGCTTGCTTGATAAGCTCATACGCTTCATTGATATTTTTATCGCGCTCGATTAAAAAATACCCGAGATTGTTAAGAGCAATCGGATTGTCAGGAGTTTGGCGCAGAATTTCGCGGAGCGTTGCTTCGGCTGAATCGAAATCGCCGGACATTTGCTGCGCGGTAGCAAGGGTAAGGCGCGCGATCTGACGGCGTTCTTCGCCCTGCGCCGCCGCAAAAGCCAGATTTGCCGATTCAATCGCTTCTTTTCCGCGATTTGCCTGACTGTAAAGATTTGAAATAAAAAGGTAATTGGTAAAATCGTCGTAATTTACGGGCAAAGCCGAAAACGTCTGCCCGGCATTATTGTTTCCCTGACCGCTCGTTCCGGTATTTATCGTTTTTTTTTTAATCAGTGATTTTACAAGCGCGACGGCTTCGTCAACCTTTCCGTTTTCCGTCAAAATCGACGCTTCGAGCCGGAGCGTTCCGTAATCGTCCGGATATTTCGCCCGAAGAGCGCGAACCGCCGCCAGGGCTTCAGGTTTCATTCCGCTTTCGCGGTAAAACGAGATAGTCTGCCGGTCGGCGAAAAGATCGCTTTTTCCTAAAACCTGCCGGGCGCGCTCGATAGTTGATTTAACATCGTTCGGACGATTCGCGTTTTTGAAGGTCTGAATCATTTTTTCAAACACCGAAATGACAAAATCGCGTTCTTCGTCGCTGACGGCTTCGTTATTTGTAATTCCGCGCAATACAAGAGATTTCCTGTATGCCGCGATGGCTTCGTCCGTCCGGTTTGCTTTCGACATCAAATCGCCGAGCGCGACTTGCAAATTTGCGGCTGAAATTTTATCGCTTTCGGCTAATTTATCCGAAGCCGCCTGCAAACCTTTGCTCGCTTCTTCGAATTTTCCCGCGCGAACCTGGGTTTCGGCGAGCAAAACCAGCAACGCGGGATTATCCGGATTCGCGTAAACCGCCTGCCGCAGCGATTCGGCTGCAATTGCCGCTCCGCCCGCATCGCCAGATACTACAGCTTCGCGAAGCATTTCGACCGCTTCGGCATTGTCCGGTTCATCGGCAACCATCTGGCTGATTATCTCCAGGGCTTCGCGCGTTTTGCCGGCTTTTAAAAGCGCGCCGCCGAGCTTCATCGTCGCGTTTTCCGGCGAAAGGGTTTCCTGTCCGCCCATTACGCGGCGATAAAATTGCGAATCGATCGGAGCTGCCGATGAAACCCAGTTCTTTAAAGCTTCGACTCTCGCTTCCGCATTATTGGTTTTTTCGTATAAAGCGCTCAAAAACGCCCAGGCTTCCGCGTTTCGCGCGTCGAGCCTCGCGACTTCCTTCCATTCGGCTATAGCTTTCTGCGTAAAAACCGGATCGGCGACGCCGCCGCTCAAACCGCTCTTAAAAGTGTAAAGCCGAGCCATTATCCGATGACCGCCGAAATTATTCGGATCAAGCTTCGTAGCGATTGTAACCAGCGTTATCGCCTCATCCACATCGCTCGGCGGCATCGTAATCGCTAATTCGGCAAGCGCTGTGTAGCCTTCGGCAAGATTCGGATTCAGTTCGACCGCTTTTTGCAAAGCCTGTTTGGCAAGCACGGCGCCGCTCGGATTGCGGTTCTGCCCGCGCGCCGGGCTCGCAAGCCATAGATATCTCTGAGCTTCCAGAAGTTTTGCGTAAGATTGTTCGCGGCGTTCGCGGGAGATTTCGGTTTGTTTCGATTTTTCCAGATTCTGCGCCAGAATATCGGAGAGCTTTGTCGTTGACCTGACTGCCGGAGGCGGCGCGTTATTCGGCGAGACTTGCGCGAAAACCGCCGGCGAAACGGCGGTTGCAAAAGCCGAGAACAATATAAATTTAGCAAACTTCATAAAAACCTCTTTAAATACCGGAAAGATTCGCCACAATCTTTTTCCAAACCGCTTTGCGCGGAAAATTTATCAAGAAGACGATCAGCGCTATCGCACCGGCGCGCAGCATTTCATATTGATTCCCGCTCATCAAAACGACGACAAAACCGATTACCGCAATTAATTCGGTCATCGCGCCGAGCAGTATCGCGTTTTTCTGCAAATCTTTTAACAGACCCGTAACGCCTTTGAGCAGAACGATATCGCGCAATCTGTCCCAGCGAAAAAGCATCCGCCGAAGAACGAACGTGCCGATGGCAATAAATAGAGCCCCGACCCAAAGCGTCATCAAATCGTTCGACGCCGCCGGTTTGGTCTGCAAATCCGGTGCCATTAACCAGGCAGCAATGATAAAAACAATCGTTAAAACGATCTGTCCGGAAATGACGAAAGCGGTCGTCCTGTACCGCTTTTCGAGTTCTGTATTAATTTGTGCGGAGTTTTCCATCGCCGTACTATTTTTGTTCAGGTTTTTCTTCTTTTTTCGCTTCCGGTTGACGCTGAGAAATAATGGTCGTTAAAGCTTTCGGAATCTGCGAAGAATTTAAATCTCCTTCATTTTTGATTACCTGATCGATCAATTCAAATTTTTCTTTATCAAAATCGCGCGTCATTAAAACGCCGTTTTTATCAATCGTCATCGGGTAAATACCGAAAAGCTCATTTTTAAAGTTTTGTAAAAAAGATTTGTTTTCCGGCGGAATAATTTTCATTCTTTCCGGGTTCGGCTGCGGAATGCTCGCGCCGATTAAACCGAGCTGCTCTTTGGATTTTTCAACGTAATCGCTGTTCGGATAATCGGTGATAATCCGCTGAAAATATCGAGCCGCTTCGTCGGTTTCTTCTTCGACAAGATAAGTTACGGCAAGCTTATACAGCGCTTCGTCCATAAATCCGAAATTCGGATATTTGTCCAAAATTTCGCGATAACGCGACTGCGCGCCTTTTAATCCGCCTTTCTGCTGGTCAACCGAAAGCTTGTAATAATAGTTTCCGACGTAAAGGCTGTGCAGTCCGAGATTGTCCTGTACCTGTCTTAAACGCTCTTCGGCGTCTTTCTTTAAGATCGTTTCCGGATATTGCTGAAGCAAAGCTTTAAGACGCTGTTCGGCAACTTTCGCGCGCGTCGCGTCGCGGTCAGGCAAACCGATCTGGCGCATTTGCGATTCGGCGATTTTCAATAAAACGCGGTCCGCAAGCGGATGCGTCGGGAAAAACGTCAGCCAATCCTGATAAGCCGCCGAAGCCTGTATCAGCGCGCTCGTCGAACCTTCTAAAAAGAACGAATCGGCAACCGCGAGTTTTGCCATCGGCAAATACTGCGAATCGGGATAAGTCGTGATAATCGTTTGAAAAAGAAGACGTCCGACATCGTAATTGGCTTTGCGAACTTCGCGCGTCGCGACGATAAACAATTCGCGGTCGCGTCCGGGCGTGACGGTTCCGATCAATTCATCGAATTCGTCATTACCGCCGCCGCCGAAAATACCGAGGAATTTTTTCTTTTTCTTTATTTCGCGCTCTTTTCCGACTTCGGAAGCAGGATTGGCGCGAGCCGCCGCCGTTTCAAGCAATAAGCTGTCGGCGCGCGAATTTAATTCGGAAACGCTTTGTTCGAGCTGATCGACTTCGCTGTTTTCATACTTTTCAGAACGATCGATCTTGCCGCGCAAACTGTTGACTTCCGATTGCAGGCTTGCCGCCTCTTTTTCTAATCCTTTAAGCCTCGCCTGCGGCGTATTTACATTGTTTTTATCGTCTTTTTTATCTTTATCGCCTTCATCCTTGAGAACCGCCGCCGCGCCGCCGAGCGATCGCCGCATCGTTTCCAATTTTTGACGCATCACCTCGAGTCTCTGCGCGACGGTGCCTTCGCCGGACGTATTTTTCTGCGCATAAACCGGCAAAGCCACACTCAGCGCCGCCAGCAATACGAATAAAAACAATTTATTTTTGCCTGTAAACATAAGTACCTCAATTTAAATTACGAATTTCAATTTACGAATTACAAATTTCAAAAACCCGAACCTTTTAACTAAAAAACTTGCGGTCGGGAAAATTAAAGACCGGGAAATAAAATTTAGAATTTTACGAATCGCGAAAAAATTCGCATTTCCTGATTTGAAATTCGTAATTGCTCTTAAACCCAGACGGTTGCGGCTTCAATTAATTTGCTGACTGATTTTTCCGGCGTTCCTTCACCGAAAACAGCCGAACCGGCAACGATTATTTCCGCGCCCGATTCAACCACCTGCTTGATATTTCCGGCATCTACGCCGCCGTCGATTTCGATTCTTGTTTCAAGTCCGCGCTCATCAATCATTCGGCGCAGCCGTCGCAGCTTATCGAGCGAAGTAGGAATAAACTTTTGTCCGCCGAAACCCGGGTTAACCGACATCATTAAAACAAAATCGGCATACGGTAAAGCTTCTTCGAGCGAGACGAGCGGCGTTGCGGGATTGATCGCGATTCCTGCCTGCCCGCCAGCTTCTCTGATCGCCGTTAAAGTTCTTTGCAAATGAACGTCGGCTTCGACGTGAACCGAAACCATATCGGCTCCGGCTTTGACAAATTCGACTGCGTAACGGCTCGGCTCAACAATCATCAAATGACAATCGATCGTTAATTTCGTCGCTTTCCTGACCGATTTCAAGACCGGCAAACCAACCGTAATATTCGGAACGAACCTGCCGTCCATCACGTCGAAATGTAAAACGGTGGCGCCGCCCGCTTCAATCGCGCGAATTTCTTCACTCAAACGGGTAAAATCTGCCGATAAAATAGAAGGAGCGATTTCAAACATTATTTATTATTTGTTTTTTGCTTTTAGCTTTGTTGCTGTTTAGATTTATTCAGTTGCTTTTATTTAAGGTTTCGGCGTCGTTCGCGGGCGCGCCTCGCCGCTCGTCGGCGGTTTTACGGTCGAACCGGGCGTGCTCGCTGATTTTGCGGACTTGCCGCTCGGGCTTGAAACTTCGTTTTTATTTGTTTTATCGGTCGAGTTTCCGCCGCTCGGCGAATCGCTTTTATTGGAATTGTCAGTGCTTCCCGAGTTAGAATTCGTGCCGGATTTATCGCTTATCACGTCGCGCTTCGTGTCGGCTTTCTTTTTGCTCGAATTAGAGTTCGTAATCGCTTTATTCGATTTTTTCGGTTTATCGGAAATCATCTCTTCGATTTTTTCCGTATCGTCTTCGTCCTGGTCGGTTTTCTTGATTGTCGCCGGCGCTTCACCGCCTTCAGGATCGAGCTTGCTCGTGACGACTAAAATCATCTGACCGGTTTTGACGGTTTCGCCCGCTTTCGGCAATTGCTCTAAAACAGTGTTTTGCTTTTCGGTACTGTAGCGGTCGGCGCGTTTTTTTATTTTCAGACCGAGCGCGGCTAATTCCTTTTCGCTTTCGACGAAATCTTTTCCGGTTATTTCCGGAACGCGAATTTCATCGCCCTGCAGCGACATATAAACGACGCCGCCCATTCCGAAAAGAAATGTGCCCGCCAGCGCTGCGACGATAAATAATTTACCGATTGCGGAAATTCCTGATTTTAATAAACTCACTTTTGATGAACTCCAAAATAAACGAAAGTCTAACATTTTTTCGACAATCCGCCGAATGAAAAACACGTAAAACCTTTTGCAATATATTATTTCTTTTCAAAAACGGCGATAAAGAAACCGTCCATTTTATCTTTCTGCGGAAAAGTGCGGGCAAAGTTTTCCGAAGTTAAAAACTTTTCCGGCAAACCGGCGGCGGTTTGTATAAAATTACGGTTTTCATTCAGGAAAGTTTTACAAACCGCTTCGTTTTCTTCGACTTCGAGCGAACAGGTCGAATAAATCAGTCTTCCGCCCGTTTTAAGCAGATTTGATGCATTGTTTAGGATACGGAGTTGTTTAGCCTTGAGGTCGGCAAAATCTTTTTCTTCGAGAAAATAACGAATTTCCGGGTTGTGCCGAATCGTTCCGGTTCCCGAACAAGGCGCGTCGAGCAAAACCGCGTCAAAACTTTCTTCGGCAAAGGGCAGAGATTTTTCCGCGTCGTACTGCACTATTTTTACGGAACCGGCACGATGGCTGCGACAATTCTCGCGCAAAAATTTCACTCTCTGAAAATGCAGATCACCGGCAAAAATCGAGTTTCGAGTTTTTTTGTTAAAACTTTGCGCGTCAATTTGCGTAGTCTTGCTGCCGGGCGAAGCGCAAACGTCGAGAAATCTTTCGCCTTTTTGCAGATTCACCGCTTGACCGACCATTTGCGAGCCTTCGTCCTGAAAATAAATATCGCCGCTATCGGCTAAAGCGAAAAGTTTCGCGTCGTATTTTTCAGTTATATAACAACTTTCGACGTGCTCGGATTTTTCGTAAGCCGCATCGATCTCGCTTAAAATTTCGCTTTGCTCATCCGCATTTCTGCGAAAAAATTTCCCGGTCAGCCGAAAAGCGAGCTGCGGAATTCGATTATTTTCAATCGCCAGCTTTTCCGCTTCCTGCGCGCCGAACTGCGCCGACCATTTTTCTAAAAGCCAACGCGGGTGCGAAGTTTCGACGGAAATTCTTTCGATTTCGTCGGCGAATTCAAACTCGAATTTCTCGCGCGTCGCGCGCCGCAAAACCGCGTTGACAAAGCCTTTCGCCGAAGTTTTCTTCGCTTTCTGAACTATATTGACCGATTCGTTGATAGCCGAATAAGCCGGAATTTTATCGAGAAAAAGCAATTGATAAAGCCCGATTCGCAAAGCGATCGTGACAGCCGCGTCGAGTTTTTTATTGTTCGTGTAATTGCCGATTATCCGGTCGAGATACAGCTGCTTTCGCAAAACTCCGAGCGTTATTTCGTGGCAAAGCGCGCGGTCTTCGGGCGAAAGCTTTTCTTCATAAAACGGCAAAAGCACTGACGAGAAAGCTTTTTCCGTTTCGATTTTCGACAGAATTTCAAACGCAGCCAGCCGCGCGGGCGAGATTTTCGCCGTTTTTTGATTTTGTTTTTTTTGAGTCGTACTCAAGTGAATTCCTTTCTTTTATTGTTTCTCAGTCGTAAAATTTACGGTCTGAAATTAACCTTTTGTTTTTTAGTTTTTAGTTTTTAGTTTTTCGCTCGGCGATGAAATTTACAGAAAACGGGCTAGCTTATCCGAGCACATCGCCGATTTGAATTTTAATTCCGTTGAGGAAATCCCGCACGGGCATTCTTTTTTTGCCTTCGATCTGTAATTCTTCGATCCGCAAAAGCGTCTGTTCGCCGCAAGCGACAAAGAAATCGTCGCCTTTCGCTTCGATCACCAAGCCTTTTCCCGGCTTTGAAAACTCGCTGATAACCGGTTTCGCTTTAAAGATTGTTAATTTTTTGTCGTGGTATCGCGTGTAACTCGTCGGAAACGGCTGGAAACCGCGAACGCGCGCGGCGATTTCACGCGCCGTCAGATTCCAGTCGATCAAGCCGTCTTCCTTTTTCATAATCGGCGCCGGCGTTGCAAGCGAATCGTCCTGCGGCTGAACGGTTAATTCGTCGCGCATTGCAAGGGTTTCCGACAATAAATCCGCGCCTTTGATCGCCAATCTGTTCATCAATTCAATCGCCGTTTCCGCTTCGCCGATTTCCGTCTCTCTTTGCAGCAAAATGCCGCCCGTGTCTAAACCGGCGTCCATCTGCATCGTTGTTACGCCGGTTTTCGATTCGCCGTTGACGATCGCCCAATTAACCGGCGCGGCTCCGCGATATTTCGGCAAAAGCGAAAAATGCACGTTGATCGCGCCTCCCGGAAACGCGTTTAAAACCGTTTCCGGCAGGATTCTGCCGTATGCGACGACGACGGCTGCGTCCGCTTTATGAGATTTGAATGTTTCGAGCGCTTCGGCGGTTCTGATTTTTAAAGGCTGCAAAACCAGTAAATTATTTTCGAGCGCGAATTCTTTGACCGGCGGCGCAGACAATTTATTGCCGCGTCCCGAAGGGCGATCCGGCTGCGTGTAAACGGCTGCGATTTCGTGCCCGTCCTGCAAAATTCTTTGTAAACTCGGAACTGCCGCCGCCGGCGTTCCCATAAAAACTATTTTCATAATAAAAGCAAAACATCTATCATAAAGAAAGAAGGCAAACGCGTAAAATTAAACTTTTGCCGAAAGCTTTTTACCGAAACTTTATTTAATAAGCGCAATGGTAATTTGAGCCTTCAAAGGATTTTATCCATTTTCCGTTTTCACGCCGGTAAACATTGAAACCGCTTCCTTCAAAGCTTTGCGAAAAAGAAAAAATTTCGCTTACGCCGTCGCCGTCATAATCGAAAACATCGAGCAGCAATTGGTTGTAAATTCCTTCGTCAACACTCGAAATCTCACCGTTCATCACTTCATCTTTCTTCAACGCTTTGAATTCGCTGTAACCGAAAGCATATTTTCCGCTTTTGGTTTTGTCGGCGATCAGGAAAAGCAGAGCGCGTTCGGACGGCGCGGTTTCGACCCAGAACGAACCGACCAGTTCCGCTTTTCCGTCATTATCAACATCGAGCGCGGTCAGATTGTGGTAACGAAGATTTTTCAATGCGTCTGACGCCACTTTTTGTCTGGAAAATTCGGCGCGAACGAGCGCTTCGATTTCAGCGCGTTCCGTCGGTGCCGGTAAGCGGCGAACGCTCGTTCCGCCTTTTTTTATCGCCGCGTCGGTTGCCAGCGCCATTACAAACCCCTTTAATTTTGCTTTTTCGGATTGCGCCGAAGCTTCTGCCAGATTTTTTCCGCAGTCAGATTTCGGAGCGGCGCTTTTTACCGAAACATCGCCGGCATCAGCGCCGCCGAATATCAGATGATAAGTCGATTTCGGTTTATAAAAAGTCCCGGCGAAATCCGTTAAAATTTTTTCTTCGCTGTCGCCGCCCGGAGTTGCGGTCAATTTGCCCTTCTCAATAAAGGCAATCGGTTCAAGCGTCTTTCCGTCATTCAAAACAGCGAAAATAATAGGTTTTGACTTTGCTTTTGCCGCCGTGCGCTTTTGCGCAAAAACTGCTGAAATTGAAAGCAAAACAATTAAAAAGCTGCCGAGCAATCTCGAACGATTTATTTTTTTCATAAAGATATTTATTCGAACAGACAAATTTTTGCCCGCGAATTTCACTTGAAACACGAAATTAATATTTTTTCGGTTTTCTCATGAATTTCGCGGGCAAACCGGCTAGAGCTTCTGGGAAACGGATTTTCCCTGCATAAACTGCAAAAGATATTCGCGTCCGCCGGCTTTCGAGTCGGTTCCGCTCATATTAAATCCGCCGAACGGGTGAACGCCGACGAGCGCGCCGGTGCATTTCCGGTTCAGATACAAATTGCCGACGTGAAATTCGCGTTTCGCTTTTTCCAGATTTCCCTGCGAAGTCGAGTAAACCGCGCCGGTTAAACCGTACGGCGTATCGTTGGCGATTTCCAGCGCGTGGTCGAAATCCTTCGCTTTGATTACAGCCAGAACGGGCGCGAAAATTTCTTCCTGCTCGATGGTTGACTGCGGCTTTACGTCGTCGATAATCGTCGGCTCGACGTAAAAACCATTGGAACTATCGCCTTTTCCGCCGACCAGAACTTTTCCGCCTTCTTCGATTCCTTTCTGAATCATTGAAGTCGCTTTATCGAATGATTTCTGGTTGATAACCGCCGTCAAATTCGTATCGGGTTCGGTCGGAAGTCCGATTTTCAGTTTTTTTGTCAATTCGATAACTTTTTCCATCAAAGGCGCGTGAACTTTCTCGTCAACGATCAGGCGCGAGCAAGCCGAACATTTCTGCCCTTGAAAGCCGAAAGCCGCTGAAACGACGCCTTCCGCCGCCGAATCCAAATCGGCGTCATCGGCGACGACAATCGCGTCTTTGCCGCCCATTTCCGCCACGACGCGCTTCATCCAGCGCTGACCTTCACGCGTTTTCGCCGCTTCTTCGTAAATGTGCAGACCGACGGCTTTTGAGCCTGTAAACGAGATAAAACGCGTTTTCGGATGCGCTACCAAATATTCGCCGACTTTGATACCGCTGCTCGGCAGAAAATTAACGACGCCCGCCGGAAGCCCGATTTCTTCGAGCACTTCCATAAATTTGTAAGCTATTGTCGGCGCGTCGGGCGAAGGCTTTAAAACCGTCGTGTTTCCCGCGACAACCGCCGCCATCGTCATTCCGACCATAATCGCCAGCGGGAAATTCCACGGCGGAATAATCGCGCCGACGCCGAGCGGAACGTATTCAAACCGATTATTTTCGCCTTCGTACGGCGTTACCGGCTGAGGTCCCGCCCAGCGAAGCATTTCGCGACCGTAAAATTCGAGAAAATCAATCGCTTCAGCCGTGTCGCCGTCGGCTTCAGCCCACGTTTTTCCGGCTTCGAAAATCATCCACGCGCTGAAATAATGTTTTCGCTCGCGCAAAATCGCGGCGGCTTTGAAAAGATATTCGGCGCGCTCGGCGGCGGAAACGTTCTGCCAGATTTTGAAAGCATCGGTCGCCGCTTCGATTGCCTGATCCACAAGGCTTTCCGCGTGCGCGTCGGCATCGGCGAAGATTCCGACAACCTGCGTTTTATCAGCCGGATTAATGCTTTCAAAATTGTTTTCCGAGGTAAAATGCTTGCCGTTAATAACAATCGGATTTTCGCGCCCGAGTTCGCCGCGCACGCCTTCGATCGCCGCTTCCATAGCGATTTGATTTTCAGGCTGCGAAAAATCCGTGAACGGTTCGTTTCTAAATTCGTCTAGAACTCTTTGTGTTTGCATATTTTTTTCCCAATTTTTCGAATATTTTTTTGATTCTTTTTCTATTTCCAGCTTTTAAATTTTCCAAAGCGGCATTTTATTATTTTATTTATGAAAATTACCGATATTTTTGCCGGTCGATTTCGTGCAGTTCCCATTCATCCAGCATTTCCGGGAATACGGCTTGACCGCCGTTTTGCCAGGCAACGACAAAGCGCGGCTGCTGCGTGTCATTTAAATGCTTGACATAGCTTAAAATTAAAATCCAGCCCGTATCCAGATATTTATTAAGTTCCCTGCTCGATGCAACCTCGGCGGTCAATTTCGTTTCTTCAATTTTCATAAACCTATACCCATTTGCCTTCCTTTTGTAATTTCTTGATTTTTCGTTTCGCCATTTCACGCTTTAGCACGCTCATTCGATCCAAAAAGACGATTCCGTCGCAGTGATCGGTTTCGTGCTGAATGCATCGCGCCGTCAGATCGTTTGCGTCGAGTTCCTGCCATTCGCCGAAAACGTCCTGAAAACGCACGATCGCGCGCGATTCCCGCCTGATTTTTGTGTAAATGCCGGGAAATGATAAGCAGCCTTCGTTGCCGATCTGCTCGCCTTCCTGAACGATAATTTCAGGATTAATAATGGCTATTTTATTTGATTCGCTTTCGTCGGTCGGCACGTCCATCACGAAAAAGCGTTTCGAAACGCCGACTTGCGGCGCGGCGAGCCCGACGCCCTGCGCCTTGTACATCGTCTCGAACATATTATCGACCAGCTGCCGCAAATCTTCGTTAAACTCTTCTTGTGTAACAGGTTCCCCGACAGTAAGCAAAACCGGTTCCGGATAATTAACAATTCTCAGTAAAGCCATAAATTATGTATTATAAAGCAAAAAACAAAAGGTAAAAAGAATAATATAGAGGAAAAAAGCCTTCGCCCATTTGCAAAGCGACCAAGAGCCTGCCCGTTTATCGATTTAGACGGATCGGAAAAGGATCGGAAATGTAATTTTAGATTTTTTAGATTTTTTAGATTTGGTATAAAAAGCGCGGAAATACTTAAAAAAACGCGTAGTTTTTTACGTAAATGCTTTGCCGGCGGGAACGGATTTATTTCAATTTTCGAGTGTTGTTTTTAGCGTAAAGCAGCTCGGTCGAATCTTCCGTAACGCTTACCGCGGGCTTTATAGATTCTTCTTTCAACAAATTGCCCGTCGCCCGTTTTTCCGGTAATTCGTCGAGCAAAGCCGGGTTTAATTTTTGTTTACTCTCTTTTAATTCTTCTTCAAAAGCAACATAAGCCAAAGTTAACCCGGCAAAAACAATAAACGCAATCAATAAAGAACCGAAGAAAGCGTTCGATCCGCTTAAGATCATACGGGTAAAGACAAAATAAATAAGCGCCCCGACGGCGATCAAACACACGAGTCCGAAACCGCCGAAAGTGAAATTTCCGAGTTTTTCGAGTTTTCTTTGTCGCTTAAAAAGCTCGGCGCTTTTCACAGACGCCACTTGTTCGAGCAGAGAAACCGAGGTTTGTTCAAGATTTAACCCGCACAAACGGCAAAATTTTTGTTCGGTTGTGTTATTTGCACCGCATTTAGGACAAAACATATTCGATCCTTAAGAGTTGAGAGTTCTGAGTTTAGCTATCGCTTTTTGCCTGCTTCAAAATTTTATACGGCAAAAGTCATGTAAAGTTCTGCTTTCTCACATTTTTTTTGTCTTTTGACGCTAAAGCAAAATTTAAGGCGGGTGTGAAAAACAGTCTTCAAATAAAAATGCGCTTTTTTATCGAGCTTTACGCGCTTTGATAAAAACGTCAAAAAACGTCGAATCGCGAAACTTTCGCCGCTAAAGCCCGAAAATTATTAAAAGAATTTCGATTTATTGGGCTTCGAGTCTTTCAACTTCAATTTTCGTCCAATCGCATAAAGTTTTTATATCGTTGTCGCTCAAATCCGCGGCGCCGTGCAGCCAGATATATGACGGTAAGGGCATAGCTCTTGTTTCGACCTGATCGCAAATTTCTTCCAGTTTTCGTTTTTTCCCGCTCGTTTGATACGTGTTCCAAACGGAAAAATTCAATTTATTTCTGCCTTCGCGGATATGCCGGTCGAGAAAAGATGCCGAAGGCTGAATTTTTGCGTACCACGGGTAAACGGTTTCGTTCGTATGACAATTATTGCAGGAGCGGTTTAAAATCGCCTGCGCGTTTTCGGGAACATGCGCCGAAGACTGCAAAGTTTCGCTTTCGACGATTGCCGGATTTGTAAAACTCGGACGAATAAACTGAGCGATTATAAAAATTCCAAATAAAAAGAAAATAATAATTTTCACAATTCGCTTCATAAGGAAATTAACTTTTTTATAAATCTTCTAAAGACAAAGATATAACGCTTACCGGCAAAAGCTCAAAGTTTTATACTTTGCGCCGCTTTGCCGATTTTGCGCGAAACAATAAAAATCTTCTTAAATTCGATTAGCCGCAGAGCTTTTTCAAACAAGCTTTATTTTTGATAGCTGACGCGCCAGATTTTTTTCGCTCCGTCGTCGGCAATCAGCACGGATCCGTCTGCATTGACCAGCAAACCGACCGGTCTGCCCCAGACTTCGTTGGAATCCTCGCTCGGAAGCCAGCCCGAAACAAAATCTTCGTATTGATTGCCGACGAGTTTCCCGTTGTTAAAGCGCACGCGAATAATTTTATAACCGGTAAGTTTCTGCCGGTTCCAGGAACCGTGCAGCGCAACGAAAGCATCGCCCCGGTATTCTTTCGGAAACATTTTGCCGTCGTAAAAAACTATGCCGAGCGCAGCCGAATGCGATGTGACCAGAACGTCCGGAACAATCGATTTGTTAACGAGCGCTGGATTTTCGCCTTTGCGGCGCGGCTCCTCGTTTTGACCGATATAAGCGAACGGGAAACCGTAAAATCCGCCGTCCCTGACGGAAGTGACGTAATCGGGAACCAGATCGTCGCCGAGCCCGTCGCGCTCGTTTACAGCCGTCCAAAGTTCTTTCGTCGCCGGATTAAACGCCAGTCCGATCGGGTTTCGCAAGCCCGAAGCGAAGATTCGATGATTTTTCCCGTCCGGGTCGTAAACGGAAATCGCGGCGCGGCGCGGGTCGGTTTCAACTTCGGCGTTTGTCTCCGAGCCGATCGAGACGTAAAGCTTTTTGCCGTCCGGCGAAAACATAAGGTTGCGCGTCCAGTGCTGATTGTAACCGCCGCGCGTCAACTCGATAAGTTTTTCGGGCTCGCCGACGGCTTTTGTCTGACCTGATTTATATTTGAAACGCACGACCGAATCCGTATTTGCGACATAAAAATAATCATTCCAAAACGCCATCCCGAACGGCTGCTTGAGATTACCTGAGAAAGTGAAACGCTCGTCCGCCGTTCCGTCCTTGTTTGTATCGCGAAGTACGATTATCGAATTCGCCCGCGAATCGGCGACAAAAACATCGCCGTTCGGAGCCAGCGCCATCCAGCGCGGATACTGAAAATCTCCTTCGGCGTAAACATTTACGCGAAAACCTCTCGGCAGATTTAACTTCGCATTCGCAGGCTGTGCGATAACCTTCGAACTGCGGCGCGCGCTTTCGGTCGCGAAAGGAGCGGGCAAATCCTTTGGTTTTATCTGAAAGGTCGGCGCTTTATCGAAATATTCGATTGCCGGCAGAGTTTTCGCCGCCGCGTTATCGCCCTGTTGCCGGTTTTGACAAACTGTTACCGAAACGATTAAAAGTGTTAGGATTAACGCAACAAAAAGAGCTTTAACTTTACTTGCAATCATTAGAAATTCCTCAAAAAATATGTCGAAAATATTATCGTTGGGAATTCAGGATAAACACACGTCGGCGCACAATTCAAGTTTTGTCGGGCAGTTCGGCGAAGATTCGGCGGCGCGATACCTGGAGCAGAAAGGTTTCCGAATGGTTTTGGCAAACTTTAAAGTCCCGATCGGCAGAAACCGCAAAGGCGTGCAGATTACCGGTGAAATTGATTTGATCGTGCTCGAGGCTGATGTTTTGTGTTTTGTCGAAGTAAAAACCCGAAGCTCCGCCGAATACGCTTCGCCGCTTTCGGCGATAGATTTGCGAAAGCAGAGACAAATCATCAGGACGGCGCGCGTTTACCGAAAAATATTCAATCTGCGCGGAATCCGGTTTCGATACGATGCCGTCACCGTCGTTTTAAATGAAAAGTTAAATGAAAAAAAGTTAAATGAAAAAAAGCCGAAAATCGAGCTTTTCAGAAACTTCTGGACCGAAGCGAAATTTAGCAAAAAGAACTGGAACGACGAACAGTTTTAATTCTCTTTATAATTCTCGAAACCGTCAAAAAAAACACTTTAATTCTGACTTAAAAGACGGCTATTATTTTTGGCTGCGCGGGACTTTCGCGTCGGTTAAAATCACGAAATCGCCCAGGTCGGCGTGTATGGTTTTGTCGAAATTATTAAAATCGGTTTCATAACGCATCGTTACGACGGAAGATTTAGCGTTCGGAGCGTATTTGAAAAGATGTTCTACGATTCCGAGCCGGTTTTCCGTGTGAAAACTGCCGTTCAGATGAACGACAAAAGCGTTTTTGTTTCGTTTCAGAGTTTCCGCAACGGAAAAAGCCATTGTCGCGTCCCAGAGACTTTGCGAATTAAGCATCGGGCTGCGGCGGCTGATCGAATCGGTTTGCGCGCCCATTAATGAATTGAATTTTTTCGCGTAAAGATCGGACGCTTCGCCGAAAGGCAGCGGCGCGAGCCATTTTTTCGCTTCGGGCGAAAGCTGTAAAAGCGAATCGCGACCCAAACGCGTGACCATATTCACGTAACGGCGCGGCGCGTTGGCGGCAACAACGTCGATTTGCTTTTCCTTTGCGTATTCTAAAAGCGGGCGGTAATCGGTTTTGTAGTTTCCCCAGGGACGGCTCGAAGCGAGAAAATGCGTTTCGGTGATCTGATTTTTCAAATATTCGTCTAAAACCGTCTGCACGTCGCGCTCGAACATTTCCAGCGAAAGCACTGTTTTCCGGCTGCTGCCGTTTTTTTCGCTCAAAGCTGTAAATATCTTTAATTGAAGATTATGCGCGATAACGTCATCGTGCTGCTCGCCTAAAAATACCGCGTCCGCTTTGCTTAACGCATCGAGCATTTTGTCGAAATCGATCGCGTTTCCCTTTGCATCGAAAATTCGATAATTGCTTTCCGCAGCTTGTCCGAAAGATAAAGTATTCATGAATAACACAATAATAATTGAAATAATTTTCAACATATTTTTTTAGGCGAGTAAATTTTATAACAATCGGATTAACATAAATTTCGCCGCATATTCAGGCTTTCGAGCCTTAAGTTTTGTTATCTGCGCCGGTAGAATGCCTTCTGTTTGAAATACAGACAAATATTTTTTTTAATTGTCCCAAATCGAAACAATAAAATCCGTCAAAGGCTCGTTCGCTCTTTCAAGCCGGCTCGCGTTTATTGTTGTAGCTACAAGCATTTAAATAATAAATGTTCATCTGGCACATACATTGCACTGAACAAACTTAAGCTAACAAGCTCAAATTTTCAAGGAGGAATATTTATGAATAACACAAAAGGTAGTTTTGGTGAAGAGGCTTCGGCTTTTGGTGAAAGAGTGGGAGGCAATGTAAAAGATGCTTACGGTTCGGTAACCGGCAACACGTCGGTCGAACGCGAAGGTGAAATGCAAGCCAATCAAGGCGCAGCCCGCCAGAGCCAAAATCAGATTTTGACCGGTATGTTTCGCGACCGCGAAAGCACTGAAAAAGCTTACAATTCGTTGAGAAGCCGCGGATATAATGATGACGACGTGAATTTGATGATGTCGGATCAAACGCGCGACAGCTGGTTTTCAGACAATGACGATTCGGCGCTCGGTTCGAAAGCTATGGAAGGCGCAGGAACAGGTTCGGCTATCGGCGGAACTTTGGGCGCGATCATCGGCGGAATTGCCGCAATCGGTACAAACGTATTGATTCCAGGTTTAGGATTAGTCGTTGCGGGTCCGATCGCAGCAGCTTTAGCAGGTGCCGGCGCAGGCGGCTTAACCGGCGGATTAGTCGGCGCGCTTATCGGTTCGGGTATTCCTGAAGAACGCGCCCAAGTTTACGACGAAGGTATTCGCAACGGCGGCGCTGTTTTAGGCGTCACGCCGCGCAGTCAGGAAGATGCGGATTATTTCGAAAACGAATTCCGCACGCATCGCGGCGAGCATATCTATCGTTAATCTTTAAAATCGTTTGTTTATCTCTTATAAAAAAACTCCGTCTTAATTAATTTTAAGGCGGAGTTTTTTTATTTTATTCGCCGCATATTATTTGAGCGGCAAGCAGCGGAATCATAATCTCATGATGCCCGGTTACGGAAAATCCGCGTCCCGCGCCGTTTGCCGTCGGACGTTTGACGACGTTTGTCGAGGGTCTGTAATGCTGTATGAAATCGAAATTTGCGGTCGTAAAATCCTGCAATTCATAGCCGAGATTTCTGACGACCGTGACGGCTTTCAGAAAAATTTCCGGCATCGTGACAGCCGAACCGAAGTTTAGATAAACTCCACCGCCGCTTAACTGTTTGACGATCGAGCAAAAAAGCTTAAAGTCCGTGTGCGATGCCGCGCCGAGGGCGGCGCCGTCGCAACCCGGATGAAAATGACCGATGTCGGCGCCGATCGTTATATGCGCTGTAAACGGGATTTTATTTTCAAAAGCGGCGCACAAAAGCGAAACTTCCGCGTTCGGCGGATTCTGCCCGCAAACTTCCCTGCCCATCGCTTCGCCCAAACCGATTTCATCTTCCCGCGCTTTTATCGCCGCTTGATTTAATATTTCGCCGGTTTCTTTCGCCGCGCCGAAATCTCCTTTTCCGAGCGTCGAATCGACATCTTCCGAGGTAAATCCGACCAGAGCGATCTCTGTATCGTGAACCAGAACCGAACCGTTTGCGGCGATTGCCGAAACGTATCCGCGCTTCATCAAATCAATAATTACCGGGGAATTTCCGGTTTTTACGACGTGCCCGCCGATTCCCCAGATGACGGGTTTGTTCAAATCGCGCGCGCGCCGTATCTGAACGGCGATTTCGCGCAGCGATTGAACGGCGAGAATGTTCGGAAGCTTTTCGAGAAAGCTCGCCAGGGATTCATCTTTAGCTGCGGGTTTTGCGAAATCATCGACGGTAACTTTGCTCGGGCGCGAAGAAAGCTCGTATGTGTTGATCTTTTCCAGATTTATCGGTTGGAATTTTTCGTAGATAGACATTGCAGGTTTGAAAAACAGTACGTTTTATTGTCAGATTTTTTGTTGATTCTAAATAAAAAGGAGAGTAAAAGCTACTCTCCTTTTTATTTATTTGTTTTGCGAAATAATCAAAACGGCGATTTAGCAAAAACTCTTTCGCCCGAGTTTTTTAATTATTTAGAACCTTCCTGCACGAATTCGCCGACGAAATTTATATCCGAAAGATTATCCTGTAAATTCACAACCAAATTTTGATTGGCAAATTTATAGCCTTTCGAGATAACCTGCAAAACAAAAGTTTCGCCCGCCGAAAGTTCTTCAAACCTGTAATAGCCGAAAGCATTGGTTACGGCGTATCGCGGCTGTTCGAGATTTCCGCCTGAAATGATGACTTTGGCTTTCGAAATTCCGCGACCGCCGGTCGTCGTAACCCGCCCGCCGATAAAGGCTGAAGCCGCAGTCGTACCGGCGGCTTGCGGCGTAGGCGTAACAGCTTCGAAATCAACATTATTATTATTGGTATCGGTTCCGAAAAGTTTTCTTTGAATTGAAGTTGCAGTACCTGGAGACGGCGCAGGTCCCGTTCCTTCGTAACAATTTGCAGTGCTTCCATAACCGACGTAATCAACCACAGTAATACCGGTTGTCGGACAACTAATCGTGCCGGACAATACAGTTGTATTGCTGACCAAAGCCACTTTGCCTGAGGTCGCAGACATACTAATAGTGTTAGGAGAGACAGAACAGCTCGCATTTGGTGTCGGCAAAGCAGGCGTTTGCGCAGCATTTGCGGTTCCGGTCGCAATTAAAAAATATGTGCCCGGTTCGATAATTGTATCTGTTGCCGTAATCGCGCAAACTGAATAAGTGATTCCTGTAGCAGCGGCATACTGTAAAGAAAAACCGCTTATGTCCACATTGGCTGTTCCATTATTATA
>JAOAPX010000169.1 GCA_025463125.1 Acidobacteriota bacterium
GACTTCTCGCGGCTTGAGCGCGTAATCGCCGCCTTCGTAAAACAGACGCGCCAGGTATTTCTTCGGCGTCGCGGTTTCGTTTTTGATAAATACGACGGTCGTGTAATCGCCGTCCGCCTTCCACGGAAAACCGCCCGCGCTCGACGGCATTCGTTGCGGGTCGAGCAGCGGCACTTGAAATACCTGCCGCTCGCTTCGGCTCACGCTCTGCGCGGTCATTATCACGCTCCCGGGCGCGGTCGTGTATTCGAGCTCGATTCCGGCAAATGTTACACTCGGCGTCACGTTCGCCTGCCTGACTGCTCGCTCGACGTTGATCGTTTTGATTTTACCGGCGGCGATGTTCACTTCCGGTATTGTCACGAATACAACGTCGCCGCTTTCGTTCGTGTAGGGAACGCGCCCGCTGACGGTTGTCGGTTCGCCGCCGATGTTTCTGGCGACGACAACCGGCGTCAGCTCGTCATCGCCGATTGAGCCGAGTCGCAGACCGCCGCCGTGCAGTTTCGATGAACGCGGGGCGGTCGGGTCGGTAAAATTTATCACCGACTAATAACCCGCGCTTTCTCTTGAAACGAGCATCCGCGCCAGAATCGCGCCCGGCGCGCCCGAATGCGTAATCGAAATGCCGCCTTCCTTGTGAATCGTTCCGCCGCTCTCCCGCCCGACCAAATCACGCAATATATCCAACACGCGGGTTTGATGCGGATTTAACTGAATTGTTGCCGGATGTCGTTGTTTAGGTGCGGTTCCGTCAACTTCGACGGTTGCCGTCACCGGCGCGTCGGTCGTGTTTGAAATGATAAATGTCGTAATCCGTCGTTCGCTCAACGATTTAAGTGTTTACAGAGAAAGCGATACTGCTTAATCCGGCGAAAATACCCAAAAAGGTTAAATATAAAAATCTTTTACCGAAAAGACTTTGCAGGGGAAGCGAGGGAATTTTAGACATTAGAATTTACCTCCGAATGGTTTGAACAAAGATTAAATGAAACGGAGAATTCCCAAAACAAAAAATCCACCACTGCGAGACCGAATAAATCACGAAGTTTGTAGATATTCGGTGGCGACAATATTTCGTGGGAAACGCCGCATAACAAAATTACAAAAAGAGACTATATATATTGCTATAGAGAAAAGGTTGTTAAGGTAATAAATGATAAATTGCGCGTGTGACACAAACAAGCTATACCCGGTAATATTATTAGTCAAGATTTTTTGAAAAATTGTTTTAGATAAGTTGTTAATTTGTTTTAGCGCCGGATTTTGTTTATTTTTTAAGTTTAGATTACATAAACAATTTTAAGCGAGGAGTTTTTTATAATAATGAGTGAAATTATTGGAGTTATCGGCGCGGGAACGATGGGCAACGGCATTGCTCAAACTGCCGCCAATTCTGGATTTAATGTGATAATGTGCGATATTAAGCAGGATTACGTCGAAAAAGGGTTGCAGAATATCGGCAAAAGTTTGGATCGTTTCGTGAAAAAGGAAACGATGAGCGAAGAGCAGAAACAGGAAGTTTTGGGGCGAATCAAAATTACGACGCAGCTTGAAGATTTAAAGAATTGTTTTCTCGTGGTCGAAGCGGCGACGGAAAATTTCGATGTGAAAAAACAGATTTTTCAAAAGCTCGACGAAATTACGAACGAAAACTGCATTCTCGCTTCGAACACTTCTTCGATTTCGATTACGAAAATCGCGGCGGTTACGAAACGTCCCGACAAAGTTATCGGGATGCATTTTATGAATCCGGTTCCTTTGATGAAGCTCGTCGAAGTCATTCGCGGCATCGCCACGTCGGACGAAACTTACGCGCGCGTCAAAGAGATGTCGGAAACGATGGGCAAAACGCCGCTCGATTGCCAGGATTTTCCCGGTTTCGTCGCCAACCGCATTCTGCTGCCGATGATAAACGAAGCGATTTTCGCGCTTTACGAAGGCGTCGCGACAAAAGAAAGCATCGACGGGATTATGAAGCTCGGAATGAATCACCCGATGGGACCTTTGACGCTTGCGGATTTTATCGGTCTGGACGTTTGCCTCGCAATTTTGCGCGTGATGCACGAAGGTCTCGGCGATCCGAAATATCGCCCGTGCCCGCTGCTCGTCAAAATGGTTGATGCCGGTTGGCTCGGCAGAAAAACCGGAAAAGGCTTTTACGATTACCAATAGAAATAATTTTACAGCGGAGAGGCGAAAAAATTGTTTCTGAATTATTAACCGCAGGCTCGCGCAAATACAGGCGATAAAAGAAAGACAAAAACTTTTGAAATCTCAATATTTCTTTTTTTACCCGTTAAAGTTATATTGATTTGCGCGAATCTGCGGTTAATACTTTTCATTATTTCAAGGTCGCTTCGGCTTTAAAATAATCCTAATCTCTAATAAAATTCCCGCATCTAAAAACCGTTTACGCCGTTTTGCGTAGCGACAAAACAAATTCTTTTTATAAGGAATCAATTTATGCGAAAAACTTCCGTGCTTTTATTGCTGGCGATCTGCGTTTTGATTGTTCAGGCAGGATTCGGGCAAGTAAAAATTGCGCCGTTAAACATAAAGGAAAGGACTTTGCCGAACGGCTTGAAAGTCGTTTCTTTACAGGATAATACAACGCCGACCGTGGCTATTCACGTGTGGTACGACGTCGGCGGAAAAAACGATCCGCAGGGGCGTTCCGGCTTCGCACATATGTTTGAACATATGATGTTTAAATCGACCAGGAATATGCCGAACGAGAAAATGGATCGGCTGACCGAAGACGTCGGCGGTTTTAACAACGCTTCGACGTGGGACGATTTTACAAATTATTACGAAGTCGTGCCGTCGAATCATCTCGAAGCGCTTTTATGGGCTGAATCGGACAGAATGATAAATCTAAACGTTGATGAAACGAATTTCGCTTCGGAAAGAGACGTCGTTAAAGAAGAATTTCGGCAAAGCGTCCTGGCGCAGCCTTACGGCAGATTTTACGAATATATCAGCAGCCTTTCTTACCTGAAACACCCGTATAAACGCGGAGTTATCGGAAATCTCGCCGAATTGGACGCGGCGACGACAAAAGACGCAAACGATTTTTATAAAACGTTTTATCGACCGGATAACGCTTATCTGATCGTCGTCGGCGATTTCGACCAGAAACAGTTTGACGCGTGGACGGATAAATATTTCGGCAAAATTCCTAAACCGGGCGGATCGATTCCGCGCGTCGCCGAAGTCGAGCCGGAAAAAACCGAAGAAAAAAGACATTTAACGACCGCGCCGAACGTCCCGTTTCCAGCCGTCGCGATAACTTATCTCGCGCCGCCTTCGAAAAGCGCGGACGTGCCCGCGCTGCGAATCGCCGAAACGATTCTTTCAGGCGGCGAAAGTTCGAGGCTTTATCAGGAAATGGTTTATCGTCAGCAAATAGCGCAGGAAGCTTCTTTCAGCGCGGACATTCGCGTCGATAAGGGCTTGCTTTATTTTATGGCAATCGCTTCGGAAGACAACAAACCCGAGGCTTTGGAAAAATCGCTTCTCGCCGAATTAAAGAAAATCCAGGATGCGCCCGTAACGGCGAAAGAACTGGAAAAAGCGAAAAATCAATTGATTATGCGCAAGTTAAAAGAGCTTGAAACCAACGACGGGAAGGCGATTGCGATCGAGCGCGCCGTCGCGTACCAGGGCGACCCGAAAGCGATAAATTCCGATATTCAAAAGCTTCAGGCGGTTACAGCCGCGGACGTGCAGAGAGCGATGAAAACATATTTTAACGATAATAATCGCGTCGTGATTTACTACCGGCAAGCGGAAACCAATAAAGCGGAGGCAAACGGTTCAAAATGAAAAATTCAAAATTAAAAATTGTAAAAATCTTTTCAGCATTTTGCGTTTTGCATTTTGCCTTCTTAAACGGCGCAATCGCGCAGGAAACTCAGCCGTCGCCCGCCGCTCCGAAATCCGTAAATATTCCGGCGGTGAAAGAAAGAAAACTCGCGAACGGTTTAACAGTATCGGTCATCGAGCGGAGAAGCCTGCCGATTGTCACAGTTCGTTTATTAGTAAGTTCAGGAGCAAATGTCGAAGAAATGAGAAGAGCCGGGCTGGCAAACCTGACAGCCTCGCTTCTTACGAAGGGAACGAAAACACGCTCTGCTACGCAAATTGCCGAAGAATTGGAATTTCTTGGCGGTTCAATCAATACGGGCGCCGGATGGAATAACTCGGTTGTTTCAATCAATATAATGTCGGACAAATTAGAGCAGGCGATGGCTATTTTGTCTGATGTGGTTTTGAATCCTGTATTTAAACAGGAAGAAATTGATTTGTTAAAATCGCAGACGCTCGACGGTTTAACTTATAACTTGAAGCAACCCGGATTTTTAGCCAGTTATGTCGCGACACAATACAGCTTTAACGAGCATCCGGCAGGCGGGACGCCCGAAAGTCTGGGTAAAATTACGCAGGCAGATTTGGTAAACTTTAAAAACGAAAATTACACGGCGAAAAATTCCGTATTGATTTTCGCAGGAGACGTTTCTGCTGATAAAGCGAACGCGCTGGCGCAAAAATACTTTGGAAGCTTGCAGGAATCATCGCCGATGCCAAAGATGCGAGCCGAACCGATGGGACCACCTTTTGTAGTAGGAAAGGCTTTGGAGACCGGGAAAAAAGTGCAGGCTGATTCAATGGTTAAAAGAATTTTAGTAGTTGATTTGCCGAATTCCGGACAGGCTTCTGTCAATTACACCAGAAAAACCAATTCGCCGCGAATGTTTTATTTAAATACAAAGCGGCGTTTTAAAGAGATTTCGGGAAATGCCAAAACCTTTTGGGATTATTATCCCGCGCTTGTTCTGAATTCAGTTCTGGGCGGCGGTTATTCCTCCAGATTGAATCAGGAAATTCGCATTAAACGCGGACTAAGTTACGGAGCCGGAAGCAGTTTCGCCTGGCGAACTGACGGAAGCGGTTTCAGCACGCGAACACAGACAAAAAACGAATCGGCAGCCGAAGTTGCAGACCTGGTTTTAGCGGAAGTGAAAAAACTAACCGAAAATTCGATTGCAGAAGCGGAACTGACGCCGCGTAAATCGGTTTTAACCGGGAATTTCGGGCGTAATCTGGAAACGACTGAAGGTTTAGCCGCCGCCGTAGGCGAATTATACAGTTTTGATTTACCGGCGTCGGAACTGGTTTCATATATGAAAAGCGTTCAGGCAGTAACTGAATCCCAGGTTCGCGATTTTGCCAAAAGCAATTTGCCGGGCGGCGATTTGGTGATTGTCGGCGACTCTAAAATTTTTATGGACGATTTGAAAAAGCGTTTTCCATCGACCGAAATAAAAGTCGTTTCCGCCGATAAGCTGAATCTCGACAGCGAATCATTGCGGTAAGGACGCGGTAAAAATCCGGTTGAAACTTTTATTTAAAAGGCTGGCGCAAACCAGTCTTTTTTTTTATTGACGACTTTATAGAAAAGCGTGTGAATCATTGTAATACAGAAGGAGAATCGAATCCGGCGAGCAGGTTTTTTGCGTAAAAGCTTATACGCTGAAATACAAAGGGTTGTCGGTATTGTTTGAGATGGAAACTTTTTGGCAAGGAGTTTGCCTCAGATAAAAGTACGTTAAACACTGTGGATGCGGCTGGTCGATGAAATTAATCGGAAACGAG
>JAOAPX010000023.1 GCA_025463125.1 Acidobacteriota bacterium
GGATTGATTTCCTGATCGAACGAAACGAACATCAGCGCATCGCGCCGCGTCGTTTGATCGGCGGAAGGAATCATTTTTTCGACTTTCGGCGGCGGCGTGGTAAAAGTCCATATGAATTCTTTATTTAAAGTTTGCCCGTTTGCCGATTTCGTTCCGGCTGGAACGCGAGCCGCGTATTTCGTCGCCATCGGGAAACGCTTCGTCGCGTCGAACATTAAAGTTTTCGTTCCCAACCAGCGCCATTTTCCTTCAACCTGCGGCGTTAATTGAACGGGAACCGTTTGCGCCGCGTCTTCCTGCGAAGTAACGGCAACCATCGGCTGCGAAAACGTGACGTTCAGATCGGGCGCGAGCCGAACTTCGCCTTCGGGCGAAAAGCGGACGACTTCGAGAGGCTGATTGTTCGGATCGACGTTCGCGGGATTGATTTGCGCCGAAGCCGGAAATTTAACCGGAATCTGCACGCCGTTTTTCGGCGCCGGCAAACTTCCGGCGCGCTTTGCGAAATCAGCCCGGTCGCCGGTTTCCGATTTGATCGGCGGGATGCGTTTTAATAATTTTCCCGTCTCGCTTTCCGAAAGCGGATCGGTTGCGGCGGCAGATGATTTTTCTCTGTTTTCCGCGCCGCTGATTCCTTCCGAAAGACGAAATTGCAGACCGTTCGGCGTATTTTGATTCGTATTCACGGTGCTTATTCTCCCGCTCGTTTTTTGCGCGGACGTTATATTAAAAGGCGCAAATATACTTGCATATACGGCAAACAGCCACAGCCAGGCAAACATTTTTTTCATTTTCTTTTTTATCCTCACGCTACATGCTTGAGAGCGCGTTTCTACGGAGCTTTTCCGGTAAATCTTATCATTAAATTTCTTTTTTAAACCAGGCTCTCAAAAATCCCTAATCGTTTCTTGAACGCGCGCTCAACAAAAAACTTGCAGGATTTTCCCGAAATTATTGACAGGCATCAGGTTTGAAGCGTATTTTACGCAGTATGAGAAAAGTTATTCTTGGGCTGGCTGTCAGTTTAGACGGCTATATCGCGCGTGAAAACGGCGATGTCGATTGGCTCAGAATGGAAGACTTAACCGAAGGCGCAAAAGAAGCGAAAGAATTTCACAAAACGATCGACGCGATTTTTCTCGGTCGGAAAACTTACCGGAAAGGCTTGGAAATGGGCGGCAATTTCGGCGGCATCGACTGCTACGTTTTTTCTCGAACGCCGAGCGCGAGCGCTGAAGCTAATCCGCATTTCATTTCTGAAAACGTAAAAGAACGCGTCGAAGAAATGAAAAGGCGCGAAGGCAAAAACATTTTACTGATGGGCGGCGGCAATCTCGCCAAAACGTTTTTTGCCGAAGATTTGATAGATGAATTAATACTCGGCATTCAGCCGGTAATTTTAGGAAAAGGCATACCGCTTTTTTTGCCGCTCGAGCGTCTGATCGAATTGGAACGCTACGACGTCAAAAGCCGCGCAAGCGGCACCGTGCAAATTTCCTACCGGATCAAACGAACGCTATAAATCACGGCAAAAACCGGCTTTTTCGCTGTCAATATTAAAGGAAATAAAAGCAAAATCGAAACTTACGCCGTTTTTATCTTTGCTATTAACTAATTTCGATTTCCTGTTATACTTGAAAATGGAAAATGCAACTTTGCGGAAAGGGCTGTCGTAAAGATTTTGGCAAAAGTTCTTTTAACACGATTTTTTAGGAGCAGAATATTAAAAATGGGATTGTGGGCTAGACTTTCAAGAATATTTCGCGCCAATACCGGCGCGGCACTGGACAAAATGGAAAACCCCGAATTGGTTTTGCAGCAAACGATTCGGGATATGCGCGACCGCGTGCCGGAGCTTAATAATTCCGTCGCGCAGGTGATGGCGACCGAACGACTTTTAGCGAAAAACAAGGAAAATCTTGAAGGTCAGGTTGTCGATCTCGATTCGAAAATCAAAGCCGCGGTAAAAATGGGACGCGACGACATCGCGACCGCATACATCGGGCAGCTGCAGCAGGCGCAGCTCGATTTGGTTCGCACGTCCGGTCAGCTCGAACATGCCTCGACAGCCTCGAAACAAGCCTTGAAAGCTCGCGATAATTACGTTTTGAATATGAAAAAGCGCACCGCCGAAGCGATGCAGCTGATCAGCGCCGCCAAACAAGCCAAATTGCAGGAGCAGCTTGCGCAGACGATGGAAACGTTCAATATCGGCGACGACGCTTCGACCTTTACCGAAATGCGCGAAAAGATCGACCGTCGGGTTGCCGCCGCCGAAGCCAAACTCCAGCTCGGTTCAAGCTCGGTCGATTCGCAAATGCAGGACATCGAACGCGAAGCGATGGACATCCAATTACAGGACAAATTGCTCGAATACAAACAACAAATGGGATTGCTCGGAAGCGGGTCAAATGCTGCGGGCAAACAAATCTCGTCAGGCAACAATTCTAACGAGAATAATTAGCCGAAGTAGAAATATTCGGCAAAACGCGTGCGGCAAAAAAAGCATCTACATTACTTATGGCGGATTTAGCAAAATACCAACAAGAATTTCAAAGATTCAACACGAAATATGTCAAAGAAGCGGTTAAAGAACCTGTCAATTTCTGGGGTTTGGCAGGTTTCGCCGTCGCCGCCGCTTACACGGGAAGCATAATTCCTCTTCTGATCGCGCTTTTGTGCGAAATTGCTTACGTCATTATTTTGCCGACCGTTCCTTCGTATCGTTTATTGGTAAACAACCGCGAAAAAGAAAGAAGGCGTGAGCTGGCAAAAGCCAGTCGCAAAAAACTTATTAATTCTTTTACGCCGCGCGAACGCGAAGCGGTCGAATATCTGCGCTGGCAAAAAGACAAAATTCTCGAAAACTATCATAAGTTTACGGGCGCTCACGAATTGCCGACCAACTTAAATTCACTCGAACAGCGATGGGAAGACTTCGTTGATTTGCTCGACGTTTACCGCCGCCGCAAACAGCATTTGAAATCGATTAATCGCCAGGCGGTTCATAATCAGCTTTCTCAGGCGTACAGGGCTGCTGAAAACGCGCCGGACGAAAAAACGCGCCGCATTCAGCAAACGAACGTGGAGATTTTGAAACGCCGTTTAGCTTCGTTTGACGAGCTGGAAAGAAGCGTAAAACTCGTCGAAGGACAATTGCAGTCGATTGAAAATTTCTTCGGTTATCTAAACGACGAGATCGTTACGATGAGCACGCCGGAAAAATTCTCTTTGCTTGATTTCGAACAGCTTTCCGATTCGATCGCGATGACCAAACAAATGCTCGACGCAACTGCCGATTCGGTCGGCGCGCTCGATTCGTACAATCGCGAAATGGGCAATTACGAGCTTTTGCCCGAAGCTAACCGTTAATTTATAAGACAAACGTTAATTTATAAGACAAAACGAGTAAGACTCGAACGAGGTTTTAATAAAATCTCACGGATTCATTTATGTAAATCCGTGAGATTTTGTTTTTTAGAACGCCGATCGTTCGAGTCCTATTTTTCTTTAATTTATTTAAATTACGCTTTACGGCAAATCGCTGATCGCGAGCATCAGGTTATTCGCATTGGTCGCGTAAGACATAGCGATTTCTTTTTTAACCAAGCCTTCGCGAATGAATTTCTCAAGCACCGAATCGAAAGTCTGCATTCCCTCGAGCTCGCCGTCATTCATCGCGTCCGTGATCGAACGACCTTCTTTTTCGCCTTTTTCGATATAATCGCGGGTTCTTGAATTGGAAACGAGAATCTCGATCGCGGCGATTCGCCCGCCGCCGTTTTTCGGCAATAAACGCTGCGAAATAATGCGGCGAAACGATTGCGCGAGCCGCGTTCTGATCGCCGATTCTTCAACTTTCGGAAAAACACCGATGATGCGGTCGATAGTTTTGGCGGCGTCGATCGTGTGCAGCGTCGATAAAACAAGATGCCCGGTTTCCGCTGCTTCCATCGCGACTTCGATTGTTTCGCGGTCGCGCATCTCGCCGACTAGAATTACTTTCGGCGCCTGCCGCAGAGCGGCGCGAAGAGCCGAAGCGAAATCCGGCGTATCCGAATGAAGCTCGCGCTGATGAATCGTGCCAAGCTTATGCTCGTGTATAAATTCAATCGGGTCTTCGATCGTTACGACGTGATATTTTTTCGTCGAATTGATTAAATCAATGATTGCGGCGAGCGTCGTAGATTTTCCAGAGCCGGTCGGACCCGTCACCAAAACCAGACCGTTTTTCAATTCAGCGGCGTTCATTACAGCTCGCGGCAAATTCAAATCCTGCCAATTCGGCGGCGTCGTCGGAATAACGCGCATGACGATGGCGTAAGTTCCGCGCTGCCGGAAAATATTGACGCGAAAACGGCATAAACCGGGCACGCTGTAAGAAATATCAGCCGAACCTCTTTTCTCAAGCGTTTCTAATCCCTGTTCGTTGCCGTGCAGCATCAAATCCGCCATCGCTTTAATTTGCGGCGGAGTCAGACGATCCAAACCTGGAATCGGAACGCCCTGTAAATCCCCGGAAAGTTCTACCTGCGGCGGACGACCGGGCGAAAATATCAAATCACTGACCTTCTCGCCGGCGCCGAGCATTCGGTGCAAAACGTTATGGAAAGCCTGCGTGTTTTGCGAAATGTTCGAATTTACATGCGCTGCGGGAGCGGAAAGAGGCTGCTGCGGAGACGCGTTGACAGTTATATTTGCAGGATTGGTTACGGGATTACTCATTAGTCTTTTACAGGTATTTCTTATGTCGCTATGGAGAAAACTGAATGTTTTAGTTAGGGCTGGTGTTTGTCGCCGCGAACAGTGACAATACAATACTACTATCTTATCAAACAATTTAGCAATATAATTAGTAGCCTTGCTACCGATTTTATAATCAATTAAAATTAACGATTTCAGAACAAACCGGGTATTTAAACAATTATTTAAGAATGCACATTTAAAAAGGAAACTTATAAAATTATGAAAAGAGTCGGAATACTGGCGGGACGTGAAATAACCTTTCCCGAATCAATTATTAAAAGCATTAACGAAAAAGGCGGCGGCGAAGTAATCGCGGAAATGGTAAAGTTCGGCGGGATTCGTCTCGACGAAGAAAAGAAATACGACGTAATTATCGACCGTATTTCGCATGAAGTTCCGTATTATCGCGCGACCTTAAAGCGAATGGCGCTCGAAGGAACTTACATCATCAACAATCCTTTCTGGTGGTCGGCTGACGATAAGTTTTTTAATTTCAGCCTGGCAGCCAAAATCGGCGTCGCGATTCCGAAAACCGTTCTTTTGCCGCAGCATAATTATATTCCCGACATCACGAGCGAATCTTTAAGAAACCTTGAATTCCCCATCGATTGGGAAGGAATCGTCAACTACGTCGGCTTCCCGGCTTTCTTGAAACCGTTTGACGGCGGCGGCTGGAAAAACGTTTCGAAAATCAACTCTCTCGAAGAGCTCTGGCACGTTTACAATCAAACCGGAACGCTTTGCATGACGTTGCAGGAAGGGATCGAATGGGATCAATTCGTGCGCTGCTATTGCGTCGGCAAAGAAAAAGTTTTGATTATGCCGTACGATCCTTCGAAGCCTTATATGTCGGGCATGCAGTATGTAAATGTTGACGATTACCTTTCGCCCGAGCTTCACGCGCGCGTCGAAGGCGACGTGGTTATGATCTGCAAAGCGCTCGGCTACGACTTGAATACGGTCGAATTCGCCATCAAAGACGGCGTTCCGTACGCGATCGACTTTATGAACCCGGCTCCGGACGCCGAACTGGCTTCGGTCGGCGAATACAACCACAACTGGATCGTCAATGAAATGACCGATTTTATTTTAAAGAAATTAAAAGACGGTTTTGAGGCGCCCGCGTATCGCTGGTCGGCAATGCTGAATCCGCCCGAGGCGACTAAAACGAAAGGCAAGTCCAAAGCGGAAAAAGGCGAGAAATCGGAAAAGGGTTCCGGCAAAAAGAAGTCTGACGAATCGGAAAAAAAGGCGAAATCCAAAAACGCTAAAAATGCCGAGTAAACGTAAAAAAAGGGGCGAGCGCAGTGTTTTCCCCTTTTTTTATTTTCCCTTTTTTGTTTTCCCCTTTTTTTAATCTTCTTCTTCGAGCAATTCAAACGGAATTCGACCGGAAAGCATTTTTTGACTCATCATCAATCCGACCCAAATCAAAAGCGAAACATTTGAAATCGCCCAGCCGAGGTTTGCGATCGCGCTTTCTTCGCCGACAACTCCCATTAAAATAAACGGAAAGCCGAACAGCGCGATTTTAAGCGCCGTCTTTTGTGAGTTTTCCAGCGTTTCCAGCAAGCTCACGCGGTTAATTTCCATTTCCATATAATCGTCATCGTCATTAAGGCGCGAAAAATACTCGGATTCGTTGCGCGTCCAGCGTTTCAAGGCGGTAGTTTCGGCGAGACGGCTCGCCGTCGAAAAATGATGAATGACGTGCGCGATTTTCCCTTCGCGCAAAGCGATTTCCGCCAGACCTCTGACCGAACGAAAGCTTTCTCCGGCTTTATCGAGCGTTCTTTGGAAAACGATTTTGGCGCGGCGGTAATCACCGAACTGGAAATAGCTTTCACCCAAACGAGCGAGTAATTCGGCGTTTCCCTCGGCGCGTTTTTCGACAAGTCGAAGCGCGGCGATCGATTTTCTTTGCAGCTTTTTGCTTTTCTGCGAACCGGCGTAAGAATTCAAACAGCGAGCGAAATCAAACAGCAAACGCGCGTCTTTCGGATTCAGAACGAGAGCGCGGCGAAAAGCTTCGAGCGCCTGTATGAGGAAACCGGAAAGCCGCAGCTCATTGCCCAAACGATGCAGGTATTCGGCTTTTTCAAGCTGATCTGAATCTACAGGCTTGCTCGTCCGCCTGACCGGCAAAAGAGCGTCTTCATTGAGCGAGCTTTCTAAAACCTCAGCCGAAGGGATTTGCGCGAAGGCGGCTTTCATCAAGGTTTCTTTCGGCTCGGCGAGGGAATCGCGCAGCTCTATTGAGCGATTATCAAGCGCATTCTCGGAAAGAACCGGGAAAATCCTTTGTACCATCTGCCGGTAGTTTTCGTTGCCGGAAGCGAAAGAAAACTGCACGTCCTTTCCTCGAATCGAAGTTCTGTAACGATAAACGATATTGCCGCCGCGCCGAAGCGTTCGAATCGCCTGCGTTTCGACCTGTTCGATGTCGCGGAGCTTAAGACGCGTCCGGGAATTATTTAAAAACGCCCAAAAGCTTGGCAGAATTCCCGTTCTGAAAAGTTTTTTCCCGTCAAACTCGATTCTGTCCGACCAGAGCAAAAAAGGCAGAGAAATCCAGCTCAAGCCGAACAGGGCGATTGCCGCCCAATCTATTTTAAGATATATAAGAAAAGCCGAAAAAAAGGTTGCGAGAAACAAGGCGATAAAATAACCGTTCGGGGAAACGCGAATGCTCGTCCGGTAATCATTAGATGTATTTACGGCGATTTCCTCTACGGAAAGCTCTGCCGACTTTGCAATTTCACTCACGCCAAACGCCCCTCAATAAATTATTTACTCTTTTAGAAATAACCAATTACGGCTTTTTTTTCAACATATTTTTGCAGATCGCCGCCGAAACAAATTCGCGCCTAAATTGAATTCGTACTTAAAGCGCTCGAAATGACGAACAAATCCGGGTTTTTGCCCGCGAATTAAAAAAAGACGCCGATTCGGTAAATTCCGGATAAATCAGCGTCTTTTTTATTTTTCAAATTACCCGGCTTGCCCTTTAGAAACTCGCCGGAAAAATTGCAGAAACATTTTTTACATTCCGAGCGGCGATTTCTCTGCCGTTTCCGGAATCTCTTTCGCTCTGGTCGGGTTTAACGCCGTCAGTTTTTCTTTTGCGTCGCGCGCCGTCTGCGTCGGCGAAACCACATTGCCGTCTAAATCTTTTGTTTCAGCGGCGGTTTTAGCGATTCTGAAATAAAGGTCTTCGGCTTCTTTCGTTTTGCCTTGTTTTTCGTAAATTTTCGCCAGCTGAAAATCAATCGTATCTTTTGCGATAATCGGATTATCCGTTTTAGCTAAATCATTGAAAAGCGCGGCGGCTTCGTCTAATTTTCCGTCATCGGTTTTCGCCTGCGCGAGAGCGAATTTTGAAAGCTTGCCGACTTCATCATTGGATTTTGCAAGACTTTCGAGTGCCTGTAGTCCCGCGGCGCGATCAACGGTCAATTTATTGACGGCGATAAAATATTCGGCTTTTTCCGCAACGTCTCCTTTATATTTATCGGCGACGGCTTGAAATTCGCCGATCGCCGCTTCGGATCGCTCTTTCTGCGTTTTGAAAGTTCTCCCGGCGGTTAATCCAGCCGGCGCGGTCGAATCCGCAACGGTCGCCTGCGAAGTTTCGATGGCTCTGCCGAGCGCGGTTTGCGCTTCAGAGCTGGAACGACGATTCCAGGTAAAAAATATACCGAGTAAAACGGCTAAAACGGCAACCGCCGCTAATGCGTAAAGAACATTTTTTCCTTTGCCTTGAAACTTCTGGCTTGCGTCATCGATGCGGCGATTGACCGTATGCTGGAAAGCATCTTGATAAACTACCGGTTCTTTCGGCTGGTTGGTTGGTGAAACGGGTTCTTCGATTATTCTTCTTTTTCTAGCCATTGTTTTAGATCTTGCAATTTTTTATAAAGTGAATCGTTGTATAATTGAGCGGAAAGGATTTTCCCAAAAGAGTCAATTTAACTTAAAATGACTGCGAGAGCAAGTAAGTCGGCAAAAAAAGGCAAAACTCCTTAAATAAAAGGCGAATTACAGGCAAACGGACGAGATTTTCAGGTCTCATTTCTTGGCGAAAAATATTTTTTCATTTATCGGGAACAAATCCGAAAACTCGGTGTCTAATATAACAGTTCGCAAAAAAGCGGATGAGCAATTTTAATTTTTCTCTGACGGAGAAGACAAAAAGGCGGAATATGTTCTTCAGTAAGTCAATCACGCTTGACGAGGAAGACCTGGGAAATGTCGCACTGGCGGCAAGTGCAAATTCTGCCCGCTCGACCGCCGAAATACAGTTCATTGAAAGATTGCAAAACGGCGACGCCGAAGCGTTTGATATTTTAGTTACGCGCTACTCGGCGGATATTTACGCGCTGCTTTTTCGCCTGACGGAAAACCGCGAGGAAGCGGGCGATTTAACGCAGGAAACTTTTTTGAGCGCGCTCAAAGCGATAAAAAAATTTCGCGGCGACGCGGATTTGAAAACATGGCTTTTTAGAATAGCCGTCAATGAATCGCGCAATCGTTTTCGCTGGTGGAAACGCAGACACCGGTCAAACACCGTTTCGATCGACGCCGCGCACGGCGAAAACGAAAAGCCTTTGTCGGAAACAGTTTCGAGCCGCGCTCCGAACCCGGAAGAAAACGCGCTCCGGCATGAACGAGAAAAGGCTTTGAAAAAAGCGCTGCTCGCATTGCCCGATATTTTTCGCGAAGCGATTATCTTGTGCGACATCGAAGGCTTAAGCTACGAAGAAATCGCGCAGGCTTTGGAAATAAATATCGGAACAGTGAAATCGCGTATCGCGCGCGGACGCGATGAGCTGAGAAAAAAGTTAGAAGATATTTGAAATGGAAAGCGATAAAAGATGCAGGATAACCGAATGTTTAGTGAAAACAGGTGATTTTTCTTTTACTAATATCCGACATTCAGCATCTTTCAAAATCTTTCCGACAGAGTGAATAATTGACTCGCCCCGGCTTCAATCTTTGAAGACAAAAAATCGGTGCCAAACGAGAGGTCAGGAGGAAACGAAAAGTTTGGTGCGAGTTGATAAAAGCAATTTAAAAGCGCGGCGGTTATTTGAAACCGACCAACAACAACCGCTTAATTGCCGCGCCGGCAAATTGCTGTTTAAGACTCGAAATTAAACAAAGCGTTGTTTTCCGCAATCATGGAAAACAGCCGGGGTCAGTCAGTTATTCACTCAAAAAAAATGGTCTTGGATTTTAGTTTTTTGTTACCGGTTTGCGGGCTTTTTGTTTTTGGTTTTCTTAAGTTGCCGTAAATTTTACGGCGAAATTTTATGCAAAACCGAAAGCTGAAAATTAAAGACCGGTAACCGAAAACCGATAAAACGATGAAATGTGAAGACGTACAACATAATCTGCCGATTTATACAGACGATATTTTAACCGACGACGAGCGCGGCGCGGTTGAAACGCATTTGTCCGCGTGTCCTGTATGCCGACAGAAGTTGGCGGATTTTCAGCAATTGCGCAACAGCCTGCGCTCTCTCGCCCGACCGGAAATGCCGCGGCAGGTTTTAAACTCCGTAAAAATTGCCGTCGCCGCGGAATTGCAGAAAACTTCCCCGCCGCCCGCGCCTGCGGCTTCAAAAAACTTCCGGGAATGGGCGCTTATGCGCTTGATGCCTTACGGCGTCGGCGTCGTCGCATCGCTGGTTATAGGTTTTACGTTATTGTGGAGTTTGCTTTCGCCGGTTTCTCAGCTCGGGCAAAGCTTTGAGCCGGCGCAAACGCGAACAATTTCAAGCTCACCGGTCTTGCTGGCAAACGCCGATTTAAAAGGCAACACGTCGAATTACGAATTATCCCAGTTTGAATACGCGCAAAGCCGCCTTTTAATTTCCAGCGAATCGCCGAGCGTAAACCCGCAGGGCGCTCTGGTCGCGCTGACAAAATCTTTGATGCGCGGCAACATGAAGGACGAAGAAGTCGTCGTCGTTGCCGATGTTTTCGGCGACGGCTTGGCGCAGATCGCCGAAGTCGTCGAGCCTTCGCGTAACCGCCGCGCCGTCAGCGAGCTGGAAAAAGCCTTGAAAACCGATTCGGCGTACGCGCCTTTCGTGCCGGCAAATTTCGACAGGCGATCGGATTCGGTGCGCGTTGTTTTTAAAATTCAAAGCGTTGACGTAAAAACGAATCTAAAGCCCATAAATCAATAATGCGTAAAACCGATTAATCCTCACCTCTTTTTTTTCTTTCTCCGCCCTTCTTTCTGCTTTACGGAATTTGTTTCTTCAAAAATTTGCTTACACTTATCGAAACTTGTTATAGCTTTAAATACATACTTTTTTATTAAGGGGCGATTAACACGATGAGCGAGCAAAAAACCTTACAGGATACGTTTCAGGATTATTTGGAAATATTCGAGAAAAACGCGCACGATTTTCTCGAAGGCGTGGCGGATGCTTTTGTCGGCGAAGCCGAAACTTTGCGCGACGGAACCGAGCTTGATCCGGTTGTGCTGCCCGATGATTTGACCGCGCATCGAAACGCGCAAACCGAATGGTGGTATTACACGGGGCACGGCGTGACGGATTCGGGCAAGCGTTTCGGTTTTGAACTGGTTTTCTTTAAGCGGCGCACCGATCTTGATAAATTTTCGCTCGTTCCGCTCAGGCTTCTCGGCAATCCGATCTATTTCGCGCATTTCGCGCTGACCGACGCCGAAGAAAAAAAATTTCGTTACGCGCACCGCAAAAGCGCAAACGGCTGGTTTGATTATCCGGCATCGGCAAGCGAAAAACATTTTCATCTGCGGCTCGGCGATTGGTCTCTGCGCGAATCTCATTCGGCGCATATTTTAAGAGCGACAACGAGCCGGGACGTTGTATTTGAAGCCACGTTAAAGCCTAAAAAACCCGTCGTCTTAAACGGTCGCGGAAAAGACGGCGTTTCCTTTAAAGACGAAGGACAGGCTTCGAGATATTTTTCCTACACGCGTATGGAAATGGAAGGCGATTTGATTATCGACGGCGAAACCGAACATTTTACTGGCTCGGCTTGGATGGACAGAGAGTTTGGAACGTGGACGCCGACCGAGCGGCAGAAAGGCTGGGATTGGTTTTCCGTTCAGCTCGACAATAATTGCGAATTGATGTGTTATCAATTGCGCGACAGCGAAGACGGAGTATCGCCGTTTTCCAGCGGAACGTATGTTGACGAAAACGGCGAATTCACCCCGCTTTCAAACACTGATTTTTCGATTGAGCCGACCGGATTCTGGAAAAGCCCGCGCACAAACGCGACTTACCCGAGCGGCTGGAAACTGAAAGTTCCGAAACTCAATCTTGATTTAGCGGTCGCGCCCGTTATGCAGGATCAGGAACTGGACACGCGCGGCACGACGATGATTGTTTACTGGGAAGGCGCTTGCGAAGTCTCCGGGAAAGCGGGCGAATCGGATGTAAAAGGTTTCGCATACGTCGAATTAGTCGGCTACGACCGCTCGCACGAAAAGCCGAACCTGGCGTTTTTCCTGATGGGAAACAGCTTTGAGTTTCCTTCAAAATCCATTTTCGGTTAATTGAAAAATAAATTTTCCCGTAAATTAAAGAATAAAAAAGAACAAGAATAAGAGCAGGAAAAAAGAATAAAAAAGAGCAGGAAAAAAGAATAAGAAAAAGAGAATAAAAAACGAGAAAAGAAGAAGCGGAAATTATGATAATCTTTCGCTTCTTCTTTTCTCGTTTTACAGTCTCGTTTTACAGCTCAAACTTATTTTTTATCGAGCAATTCTTTCAGTTTCGCCGCCAAATTCTCATCCATCGAGAGCAAAGCATTGTATTGCTCGCGCGCCAGGTCGTCTTTTTTAAGAAATTTATAAATCGAGGCGATGTTATAGCGCGCTTTGCCGAATCGAGGGCTTATTTCAAGCGATTTTTTATAAGAATCGATCGCTTTTTCATACTCGTTATTCGAAGCGTAGGCGTTGCCTAAAAGATAAAAGCCTTCGGGGTCTGCCGGATTATTGCGCGTCACCTGTTCGAGTCCTTCGACAGCTTTTACGTAATATTTCGCAGCTTCCTCAGGCTTAACGTTTAAAGTATGCGCGTAGCCGAGATAAAAATTGGTTTCGCCGTCGTTCGGCGAAAACTGCAGAGCTTTTTTGCAGGAATTTATCGCCAGAGCATACTGTTTCAGATCGTTGTAAGCGCGGCATAAATTAGTGTAAGCCTGGGCTTGTTCGGGCAGCAATCCGATGGAAGCCTGCGCGGCTTGAACGGCGCTCGCGTGTCGATTATCAAGGCTGTAATAACGACTTAGATTGTTATAAAGGGTTGCGTCTTTCGGATAAAACCGCATTGCCTTGATAGTGATGTCGATGGCTTCTTTGAAACGGCTTTGAGTTCTGTAAATATCGCCCATCGCGGCATAAACCTTATAAAGCTCGTCTTTAGAGGCTAATGCCTGCTGATATGATGCGAGCGCTTCGTTTAATTTTCCGGTTTTTTGCAAACCGTCGCCGATCAGGAAATAAGCTTCGCCGAGATATTTCGTTCCCTTTTTAATAGCTTCCGCGGCGGCGCTTTCCTGTTCCTGCGTATTGCCGAGGCTCGCCGAGCTTTCGGCGATAAAATACAAAACATCGCCGTAAGCCGGATTGATCTGCGAAGCTTTTTTATAAGCCGCGAGCGCCGCTTGATATTCGTTTTTCGAGCGGCTGATGTCGCCGAGAGCAATTAACAAATTGACGTCATTCGGTTCGAGCGCCAAGCCTTTCTGAACGTCTTCGAGCGCCAGATCGTAATTTTTCTTTTGATAATTCAAAGACCAGCGCAATCTGTAAAGCGCCAGCGGATTTTTAATGTTTTGTGCCGAAACTAAATTAAACTCCGTCAAGGCTTCATCGTATTCGTTTAGAAGATAATGAGCGTAGCCTTTCCAGAAATGAGCGTCGGCAAAAGTCGGCGCAATCGTTACCGCTTCGGAATATTTCTTAATTGCCCGGCGATAATCTTTCGCCAGAAAAGCTTTGTCTCCTTCTTTCGTTAAACTCTCCGCTCTGCGCAAATCTTTTTTGCTTTGGGCGCTGATTTCAATCGTTAGAATCGAAACAGCCGCAAGCAAAAAGCAGCCGGCAATAAATCCTAATAAAAACTTTTTCTTCATCTGACGTTTCTCCTAACTATTGAAGAATAATCGGCGCCGCCGGTTTCTTCTCCGCCGCTCTATTCGAAGATTTAGCGCCCGGGTTTGCCGGATTTGTTTTCGGCTTGTTTCTCGTAATCGCCTGCGGCGCAGGTTTTGCCGAACCCGCAGACGGCTGTCTCAAGTCCGTGTTTGCAGCCGCATCCGCCGAAGTGTTCGATTCCGCGCTTGAATTGCTGTCGATATCGTTTGCGAGAACTTCTGAATTGGAATTGCTCTGCGTATTCGTCTCCAAAACGGTTTCGACGGTCGGAGCCGGCGTCGGCAATTCGATGCTCGGAGCCGGAACGGCAGCCGGAGTTTCCGTCTTTTGCGCCGCGTAGTAATTATTATAAACAAACCAGCCTGCGCCAGACGCGCCTAAAACTAAAAGCAGCAAAGCGATTCCGCCGCCGATAAACGAACGTTTAGCCGAAGTTTTTTCGGAAGTTTCGGCAGAGACGGAAGCAATTTTTTTGCTTTGCTTTTCGGCTTGCGAAGAATTTTCCCGCGCAGGCGTATAAGTCGCAAAAGCGTCGACATTTTTATTTACTCCGCTTGGATTATAAAGCCCGGAACCGGCAGAAGAACCTGCCGCGTAATCGGTCTTCTGTCCGGCGGCAAAAGGCAGCGCGCCAGCCGCATAAAATTCATTGTTTACACCGGCTTGAAGATCACCTGAATTTCCGGTTGATGATTCGTCTTCGGAAGCGGACGCGTCTTCGGCTGAAAATTCTCTTGTTTTCTTCGGAGTTTTCGAAGGTATAGAGTTCTGCGGGAAAACTTCGGTTTTTATGCTTGACTGCTTCGGCGCCGAAACTTCAGTGGGCGAATCCATCCGCAAAGTTTCGTTAAAAATTTCTTCCGGCGCGGGAATTTGATTCAGAAACGAATCGGGACGATGCTGCGGCACGTTGGAATTAAAATTGGACGGAACCGAAGTCAACTGATTTTTCTCAAGCGCGTTGTTCGCAACCTTGAGCGGAACCGAATCGGGCGCGTTATTTTGCCGCTCGGTAAGCTCGTTTTGAACGGTAAAAGCGACGGTTTGCGCCGCCATGGAATTTTGCAGCTGAACGAACGCTTCGCGCAGCGCTTTCTGCATTTCACGCGCATTCGAAAATCGCTTGTCCTGGCTGAGTTCCATTCCCTTCAGGATCACGACCGAGACAGCAGCCGGAACTTCCGGGTTGATTTCGTTAATCGGTTTGGTCGGATCGGGCATCCCGTTTAACAAAGCATCGGCGCGCGTTAAGGAATCATAAGGAACGACGTTCGTCAGCAGTTGGTAAAGCGTTGCCGAAAGCGCGTAAATATCGCTTCTGGGATTCGTTCCGGTGCCGCGAATCTGTTCCATCGGCGCGTAGTGCGTCGTGTAGCCGACGACGCTTCCGGTGCTGCCCGACAAAACAGCTCTCGTGTCGCCTTCAGAGTTTTTCGACAAACCGAAATCGAGCAGAATAATGCTGTTTTCATCGGTCAACTTTAAGTTTTGCGGCTTTATGTCGCGATGAATGATCGGCGGCTCGTGCGAATGCAGATAAGCGAGAGCGTCGAGCAGTTGGTCAGCCCAGAACAAAACCCAGCTGAGCGGAAAAGGTTTTTGCGCGAGCTCGAGACGCTTCGATAAATCGTCGCCCGCGATATGCTCCATCACGAGAAACTGCACGTCGTTTTCGGAAAAATGATCGCTAACCTTCGGCAAAACCGGATGTCGCAAACGGGCTAATGTTTTCGCTTCGCGTTCAAAAGCGTTTCCGAACATTTCATCGTCTGAAAAAAACGTTCTTTTTAACGCGACCGCGCTGCCGAGTCTCTGGTCAACCGCCAGGTAAACATCGCCCATTCCTCCTTTTCCGATTAAATGAACAACCAAATAACGATTTTGCAATAAGGTGTTCGGAGCTAAAGCTTTCATTTCAATTCCTGATTAAAGATTTTGATTTGCAGAATTCGCTCGGGTGAATTCGCCGCATCTCAATTTTCCAACAAATACACGGAAACGACAATTGGCTGAAATAGTTTTGTGTTTATTTTTAACGAATTGCCGTCAAAATAACATTTAGAAAGACGCGCAGGAGTTTTTCGCTTTAGCGGCTCGCAATCAATTTCTCGGGCGGCAAAATCGCAGGCTGTCCCGCGTGCTGCCAGCAGCGTCCGCCGCCCCTGACGCGCCGCGAACAAGCCGTTCCTTTCCTGGTCGCCGCACCGCAGAAATAAACTTGTTCGACTGAGTTCAGATTATTTTCCGCCGGTTTTGGTTGGTTGCCTTGTGCAAACGTCTGCGGAGCCGCGGCTTGCTTTTGTTTTTGTCCCGTAGAATTTGTCGCCGGCTGAATTAATGCCCGAACATTTGATTCGGTTTCGTTTGCAGAAGGCGCAATTTGTGCGGGCAAATCTTTTTTAACCCGTTCCGCCTTGCTTTCCGATATTTTCAGAGGCTTTTCCGGCTTTTGAAAAAACACCGAAAAACCGACAATCAAACCGATTATACCAAATCCTACAATCAAGCGCGGAATCCATTCCAGAAGCGCGAATTCTGTTTGGCATAACTGGCAAAAACGGCTGCTCGCTTTGAAATTCCAGACTTCCCGCTCGATTTTTTCGCTGCAATTACAACAGTATTTCGGCTTATATAACATTTATTTTCCCCGTCAAGAATAATGGAAATGATTGCCATTTAATAACTTATTGTTTTGATCGCGTTTTCAGGTTGATACCGATTATAAACCATATATCGAGTAATGTTAAGATATTTTTGAATTTAAGATTATGCAACTGTGCGTCTGAAAAGAGCGTCTATTTATTTATCATTTCGATTATGCGTTATTCAAAAGTTTTCCTTTTAACATTATTTTTGCTTTTCGGCTTTCAAAACATTTCGGCACAGGACGATGAAGTCATTAAAGTCGATTCGGCTATTGTGCGCTTAAATGTCGGCGTGGTTGACCAGAAAGGCAGACCGATCACAAGTTTAACCAGGGACAACTTCACGATTTACGAAAACGGCGTAAAGCAAAATATCGCCCGGTTCGAGCCGACCGTCGCGCCCTTCAGCGTTGTAATGATTCTGGATATGAGCGGCTCTACGAAAAGCTTCCGCGATAATATCAGGCTTTCCGCTCTGCGTTTTCTCGACGCCTTAACGCCGCAAGACCGCGTTGCCGTCATAGAATTTTACAACAAAGTTAATTTATTAAACGATTTTACGACAAACCGCAAAACCGTCGCACAATCGATCAGCGCAGCAAACGGCGTCGGCGACACGCAGCTCTACAAAGCCTTAAAACTCGCGCTCGAAAAACTAGCCAAAGAAGGCAACCGCCGTAAAGCGATCGTCGTTTTAACCGACGGCATCGATACCGAAGTGAGAAACAGCGACCGGGATTTTCTCAGCAAATTCGAAGACGAGCAGGTTTTGACCGCCATCAAACCGGAAACCAACGAGGCTTTAAATAGAATCCTGAATCAATCGGACGCCGAAGGCGTGACCATCTACCCGCTCGCTTTGCCGACCGGCGACCCGAAAAAATTAGCCGACCCGACGCCCCGCCAGATCGCTCTTTTTCAAGCCGCTCGCTCACGGCTCGAAGTTCTGGCAATGCGAACCGGAGGAACTTTAAACACGATCAATCGTCTCGAAGAAATGAGCCGCTTGTACGCTGAAGTAGCTGCCGATCTGCGTACTCTTTACACGATTGAATATCAATCGACTGACGATAAACGGGACGGCAAATGGCGCGAAATAAAAATACAAGTGAGCAGCCCCGATCTAATCTCCAGAACGCGCCAGGGTTATTACGCAAAATAATTCATACAAAATTTCGACAAGCAAACTTGACATCGAAGCTTAAGATTTGCAGCCTAAATATTCGCTTTACGCGCCCGTAGTCTATTGCAACCATTGGACTTAGCTCAAAACCTTCTCCCCCAAAGATCACTATGTGGTATTACGGGCATCAACCGTGAGCTTCAAATGATGAAACGATTAATGAATTTGAGAGTTAAAAACGGTTGGCTCAAAAATTCTCCATTCCATAATGGTGATGCATTAATAATGCCTCGCCGATGAACCACACCGCACAAGAATTTTATCATTCGCTGAAGAGATTCGCTTCTAAAAGCTATTGACAGCAATCCGTTCCGCTTTCATTTGAAAGGCGCGGTTTTAATTGCACTTGACTGTGCATTTCGCAAAAACGAAATTCTCACTTTGTTAAGAAAGGATATTGATTTTACCAAACGGACGATTAAGATTCGAGCCTTTAATTCTAAAACGGCGAAA
>JAOAPX010000028.1 GCA_025463125.1 Acidobacteriota bacterium
CATTTGAAAAGCCGAAAAGTACACGATTACCTCACATCGCTCGGTTACGTTTGCCAGCCGGGCGCGGGTCGAATCATCGCTTTTTACGATTGTTGCAGCGGCGATCAAACGCTGACCGTCACAGAATTCTTACCAACGCCGGACAGTCTCGCTTTTTCTATCGGACTTTCTGCCGATTCGCAGCTCGGATGGGATGATTTTCGCTTTATCGCGCTGTCCGAAGACGAAGTAATCGAAACGCGCGACGAGTGCAGCATTGCTCTGCTCGGCAATTGCGCGCCGCTCCGACAGGCGGGAACGCAGTTATGATCCCGGACCGCCTCGAATCCATAGACTTTCTGCGCGGCGCGGCTGCGGTGATGGTCGTGTTGCATCATTCGATGATTCCGAGCGGTCAGCCGCCCCAGGATCAGTGGTTTCAAGCGCTTCTTCACGTATCCACTCTCGGCGCGTTCGGCGTTCCCTTATTTTTTACGATCTCCGGTTTTTGCATTCATCTGAAATGGTCGAAGCTCGCTCTTGCCGCCGAGCCTGAAAACGTTCGAATAGATTTCGGAGCGTTCTGGCGGCGCAGGTTCTGGCGATTATATCCTCCGTATCTAGTAGTTTTGTGTCTTTCGATGGGGCTGATGCTCGCCGCGTATCTCGCCGGAAAAGACGTTTATTTGCTCACTACTTACCCGGGCGACAAACTGCGGTGGATGGGCTACGATTTTCTCGCCCATTTGTTTATGCTGCACGGGTTTCACCCGGTGCTCGACACGAACGGCGGCAACCCGGCTTTTTGGAGCCTCGCGCGCGAAGAATATCTGTATCTTTTATATTTCGCGTTTCTTTTCGTCAGGCGGCGAGCGTCCGTTGTGCGAACGAACGCTTACGTGCTAGCCGTCAGCCTCGTCTTTCCGCTTACGGTAACTTATTTTCTGCCGTCTGATTCCCCTTGGGTGAAGCTTGTCGGCAGTTCGGCGCTCGCGCTCTGGTTTCAGTGGACGCTCGGCGCGATTTCCGTCGAGGCTTTCCTGGGGCTTATCACGCTGCCGAGATGGGCGTCGTCGGGCTTTTCAATCGCGGGGTGGGGAGTGCTCGCTTATCTCAACCATTTTTATGTCGAAGCGTGGATCGTCGGAAACTGCGTGTGGGCGATGCTGTTTTTCACGATCGTTAATTTCTGCATCCGGCGCGAGCAGATAAAGCCGAGCGATTCGCTGGTTTACCACTGGTTCGCCCGCGTGGGCATCTGGTCGTACTCCCTTTATTTGATACACATTCCCGTTCAGGCTGTCGTAAGATACCTTTTGCGGCTCAAAGGGGCGGAACTCGGAGCGGGAGCGTACATTGCACTGTCGCTGTTTTTAATCGTCGTCAGTCTTGCAGCCGGCAAAGCGTTTTTCCATCTAATCGAACGAAGATTCATACGATGAAGCGTCATTCATACAAATGTTCAAGCTGCGGATACCGCATCCCGTTTTACCGCTTCAAATGCAAGTATTGCCGGAACACGCGCTGGCACCTTCGTCACTATCTTTTTTACGGGGCGCTGACGCTCGTTGTCATCGTTTCGGTGCTTGTTTATCTGGATTCGCGGTCAAGCCAACCGCCCCAGCCGACCGCGCCCAAGCCGAAGTCGGGCGGCTCGGTTCCGACAATGTAAGCTTAACGGGAAAAAGGGCTGGAAGATAATTTTATTGATTATTGATTGGTGGTACGCGGCGAGTGCATCAAACGGCGCGCATCGTGCCGCTAAGTTTGGTATATCAACGGATATTCCTTTGCCTTCAGCATATATTCGTTAATATGAAATTCGACTATCTTTTTTAGCCGCCTGCGTCCGAGATTTCCTTAACGCATTTCGCGCATTTGCAGCCGGACGGTTTTATAAAATCATCAAAATACTTTTTGCCGTAATCGTAAGTTATTTCTTCGCCCGCTTCGATATTCCTGATCGACCAAAGCCAAACTCTCACGCCGGTTCGAAACGCTTTAGCGTTCGGCTCGCACGAATGATTTATATAGCGCGCGAGATTGCTGCGCGGGCTGCCGTCAATCAGATATTCCTCATCAATCGTCATCAAATACTTGCCGCTTTTTTTATTAGCTTCTTCAGCGTTTAAAATCGGACCGATATATTCGATAATCCTCTTATCCGCCGCTACCGGTTCGAGAGTAAATAAGCCAAGCCCGCAAGCCGTCCGTTTTACGGCGAAACGAGATTTCCCTTTAATCATTTTATAAGCTTAACAGTTTTATGTATCGTTCGCCTTTTTACCCGCCAAACAGCTTGCCGGATTCGTTTTCAACGTATGGGCAAAAGATTTGCCCGTGCCGCGTAAAAGCGCATTTTGCCGATAATCAAAATAAGTTTGTTTGAGTTCAGCGGAAAGGGCGCAAAGGCAAACGTCTTTGCCGAAATTAAATTCGGTTTTTGATTTGTGCTTTAATAATCGCACTTTTTAGTAACGCTTTTGTTGAATATCTTCGCTCAATAAAACCCGACTATTAATTTATTAAAATTTATTTGTCTAGTTTTTTCTTTCTGCCGCATTCATTGAGGTTGCGGATAAAAGCCGCAGCTCCGGCAATTTAGAATAATTAGTTCCCTGTTTCAATTAATTGACAAGCATAACCGCTTATTATACTATCGACAAATTTATAATTATTATAAATACCCAAATCACTTTTTCACGACCGCCGCAAAAACTTTTCATGGTCGAACCTGAAATGCAAAACCGGCGGTAAAGCTTAGTTCTAAAGTACTAAAAACAAAGACAAGGAGAGAGAATGCTAACATTCTTTACTAATACTATTTCCAAGACAATTGAACGACGACAAGACGCGCTGAGAAAACAATCTTTTCTCGGCAAAACATTACGATTTTTACCGTTAGCCGCTGTAATGGCGATGCCTTTTGCCGCCTCCGCGCAGCAAACTACCGGTCAACCGGGCGCGCAGCCAACCGGTCAGAACAGTAATCTGACCATGAGCATTGAAGAATACGAACCGAAATCGACTTTGAAAGTTCCCGTCAATTTAGTGACGCGGGCGAAATATCCGATCATCGACGTTCACAATCACCAGAGCTTAACGCCCGACCCGGCAAAGCTTGACCAGATCGTTAAAGATATGGAAGCGCTGAACATTTACGCGATGGTGAATTTGAGCGGTCGCTTCGGCAAGGATTTGGCTCAGGGCGTTAAAAACACGAAAGGAAAATACCCGACGCGCTTTATCGTTTTCGCCAACATCAATTTCGAAGGAATTGACGAGCCCGGATACAGTGAACGCGCCGCGGCGCAACTGGAAGAAGATTTTCGCAACGGCGCTCAGGGCGTTAAAATCGCCAAGAATTTCGGCTTGACCGTTAAAGACAGCAAAGGCAATCGCGTTGCGGTTGACGATCCGCGTCTCGACGCCGTCTGGGCGAAATGCGCGGAGCTCGGAATTCCGGTTCTGATTCACACGGCTGAGCCGCATACATTTTTCGAGCCGCAGGATCGTTTTAACGAGCGCTGGCTCGAACTCAAACAATTCCCCGACCGCGCGCGTCCGCCCGCGAGATATCCTTCGTTCGAGCAGTTGATCACCGAACAGGAAAACATTTTCGGCAAACATCCGAAAACCAAATTCATCAACGCGCATCTCGGCTGGTTCGGCGGCGACCTGGTTCGCCTCGGCAAACAGCTCGAAAGATTCCCGAATATCACAACGGAAATCGGCGCGGTTATCGCCGAACTCGGACGCCAGCCGCGTTTCGCACGCGAATGGTTTATCAAATATCAAGACCGCGTTTTGTTCGGCAAAGATATCTGGAATCCTTCGGAATATCACGTTTATTTCCGCGTTCTCGAAACGTCCGACGAATATTTCGATTATTACCGCAAGCGTCACGCTTTCTGGAAAATGTACGGCTTGAACCTGCCGGACGATGTTTTGAAAAAGCTTTATTACAAAAACGCTTTGGGCGTAATTCCCGGAATTGATAAATCGGCTTTCCCGCAGTAAAGACGATTTTTAATCCAAAATAAAAAAGCCGCGAGTTTTTTTTACTCGCGGCTTTTTTTATTTAAGCAGACGCCTTTTCACAGTTTTATAAATATCAATTTTCGGCGAGCAAAAGTTCGATGTCGGATTTGAGAGTCGATTCCAGAATCATTCCCGTGTATTTCTTGGCTAAACGCCCGTTTTTGTCGTAGAGAAACGTCGTCGGCAGCGCCATGCCTTCAGCCGAAAGATTCGGGTCGTTTCCCGGAAGCAGAATCGGGTATTTTATCCGGTAGCTCTCGATAAAAGGCGGCACTAAACTTAAATCTTCGTCTAAAGTTACGCCGACCAGCTCGACGCCTCGATCTTTATAATCGCCGGCGACGCTGACGAGTCCGGGCGTTTCGACACGACACGGCGGGCACCATGTCGCCCAGTAGTTTACGACCACGACGCGACCGCGTTTTTCTTCAAAATTCCATTCCGCGCCGTTTAATTCGTGTAAGCTGAAAGCCGCTCCGGTCTTTCTCGTCTCGACGGGCGCAACGCCGAATTGCCACCACGATTCCGGCGCGAAAAAGAAAAGTATCGCCGCCGTAACGGCTAAATACCCGAGCCAGCCTAAAGCGCGTTTGCGAAACGTTTGCTTTTGTTCGCTTTGAACAGCCGCGGCTTTTGATTCGCTCGATTGAACCGCAATTTCCCGTCTATTTTCCCCGTTTTCCTCGTTCATTTTAAATCTTGTTCTGAAGCTTTTCCCGTTTTGCCGCCCGCATTTTTTCCTGCGGATTTTTTGGCGAGTAAGTCCTTGATATCCTGTTCAAACACGCTTTCTTTGACCGCGCCGACGTATTTTTTTGCCAGGATGCCTTTTTCATCGATCAAAAGCGACATCGGGACGGCTTTCTGCTGCGACAAAAGCGATCCGGGAACGCTTAAGAGAATCGTGTAATTCATCTCGAATTCTTTGATGAAATTATTTATTTGCACGGTGTTTTCGCTGTCGATCGTGACGCCGACGACTTCCAGCCCGCTCGCTTTATATTTGCCGTAAAGATTGACCAGGTAAGGAACTTCTTCGCGGCACGGCGCGCACCATGTCGCCCAGAAATTCATCAAAACGATGCGCCCGCGCTGCTCGTTCAAATTCCATTTCTTACCATCGAGCGTCGGCAAACTCAAATTCGGCAGAGGCTTTTCAACAGCTCTCGGCGCCGGTCCGGTTTGAGCGGGCAAAACGGCGGCGAACCCGATTGTCAGCAGCGCCAGAAGAACGAGTAAGATAATAACTTTTCTATGTTTCATAATTAATTCAGATGATGTTTCCTTATTGCCGGACTTTTTTTGTGCGATATTTTCGATTTCCGCAGTGTTTTTCGTTTGATTGTCTGATGAATGTTTGTTTTTATCGGGGCGGCAAGCCCGGCGCGTTTACGTCGAAACGCCGGGCTTGCCGCAGGACGAAGAGCTGCTAAAGCAGCCGGATCACAATAAAACCGATGAATAAATAAATTTCTTAGAAGCGCCTTTTCCCTTCTAAAATACAATTATAACAGGCTCGCTCCGCCAAATTATTTTTCGATCGGAAAACCGGCTTTTATCCAAGCGCCGGTTCCGCCCTCGGTGTTATAAATATCTTTAAAGCCTGCTTTACGCAGAATTTCCGCGCCTTTTTGCGAGCGCCTGCCGGTTTCGCAGATTACATAGACGGGCTTTTCCGCGTTTAGTTTGGCAAGGTCTTTTTCCAGCGAGTCGAGCGGAAAATGCGCGGCTTTCGGAGCGTGACCGCTTGCGTATTCTTCCGGCGTGCGAACGTCTATAAACTGTACGTCTTTTCCTTCGGTCAGCTGCCTGGCTTCGCCGACGGAAATTTGTTTTATCTCGCTTTGCGCCGCTGCCGCCGGGACGCCTGCGACTTTTTCCGCCGGTTGCCGGGTTGTCTTTTCAGAACTCGCCGTCCGGCAGGCGAAAACGGCAAAAATTGAAACAATCAAAGTTAAAAATATTGTTATTTTCATAAAATTCTACGATTCAAGTTTTGAATTTCAACTGAATTTGAATAAACACCTTTTGTGTTTTCGCCCGCTAAATACGCTGAATATACGAAAAAGGAAAAGAAATAAAAAAGAAAAATAAGAAAAAAAAGAGAAATAACCATTCAATTCATTTTCGCATCATTTGCGTATTTCGCGGGCAAAACCAATTGTTCACTTTTTATTAAAAACCAATAACTATTTAGAACTGGCGCAGGCGGTTGCCGAAACTTCCGTTTCCAGCCCGGCGTCGATCCAGGCTTTTGTGCCGCCCGTGACGTTGTAAAGCTTTTTAAAGCCCGCATTTTTCAGGATGCTCGTGCCGAGCGTCGAGCGGTATCCGCTTTGACAAATAACATAAGTCGGTTTTTCCGGATTGAGCCGTGCGGCTTCTTTTGCAAGAACGTCGAGCGGCAGATTTCGCGCTTGCGGCGCGTGACCGTTTGCGTGTTCAGCCGGTCTGCGCACGTCTATGAATTGAAACTCATCGTTTAAGCTTTCTTTGACCTGCCAGATTGAAACCTGCTCGATCGTCGCTTTTTCGCCCGTGTATTCGGGCATTAAGATAAAACCTTTGACCGTTTCGATGCCGACGCGAGCCAGCCGCACAAACGCCTGTTCAACCTGCTCTTCGTTTTCCGCGACAAGCGCAATCGGAGTTCCGATTGTAATTACGGTTCCAGCCCACGAAGCGAACTGCCCTTCGAGCCCGATGTTCAGCGAATCAGGAACGTGTCCCGCGCCGAAATCGCCGCTTTCGCGAACGTCCACGACAACGCCTTCAAAATTTCGCGCCTCTTCGGATGAAAGCTTTTCGGGTTTCGGCAAATCTTCGAGCGACGCCGAACCGCTTAAGTTTTTGAGCGCGCTTTTCGGAAAATACGCCGGAACTTCCGGCTGATCCGCCGCGACGATCTCGATAAACTCCTCTTTCGACATCGGCTTTAAAGCGTAATTGACTACGCGCTGCTCGCCGAGCGTTGACCAGAGATCTTTTGAAATAGATTTTCCGCACAGCGAACCCGCGCCGTGCGCCGGGTAAATTATTGTATCATCGGGCAGAGGCAGAATTTTCTTCTGCAGGCTGTCGTAAAGTAAAGAGCCCATCTGCTCCGCCGTGTAGCCGCGCGAACCGACCAGATCCGGTCTGCCGACGTCGCCGACGAAAAGCGTGTCGCCCGTAAACATTTTCAAAGGCTCGCCCTCGTTTTCCGTGTCTTCGGCAAGAATCGTGATGCCGTCCGGCGTGTGCCCCGGCGTTTCGAGAAATCTTAAATTAAGTTTTCCGAGCGGCAATTCCTGCCCGTCTTTTACTTTCAATGTCGGGAAAGAGGTGTTCGCCTTTTCGCCGAAAATTATTTGCGCGCCCGTTCGCTCAGCCAGTTCGAGATGACCGCTGATAAAATCCGCGTGCGAGTGGGTTTCGATAACGTATTTAATTTGTTGATTATTAGCCGCCGCTTCGGCGATATATTGATTGACGTCGCGCTGCGGGTCGATGATCGCCGCTTCGCCTTCCGATCCAATATAATAAGAAGCGTGTGCTAAACAGCCTAAATAAAATTGTTTGAATTTCATGAGATTAACCTCCTGAGAAAACCGCTTAATCTTTCCCCCGTACAAAGCGGGCGTAAAGAACTTCATAAATCCGCCGATAAATTAACTCAAAACCAAGACTGAAAGAAGATACGAATTCAAAGCATTTCTCCTTATACCTTTCGTGTCACCGATTTACAGGCTGCATTATCAGCTTTATTCCAGGGCATTTTCGAAAGCGCCATTGCCATTCCGCAAGTGTCCGTTACTGCCGCGAATACGAGTCCCGCGCCGACAAATGCCGACAGCGCGACAAAATACGGGTGAACTAAAAGCGAAAGCAGAACGCCTATGACAACCAGCGAACCGGCGGCAAAACGAACCTGCCGCTCCAAAGACCAGACGGCGTTTTCATCTTTGTCAAAAGCGTGTCCCGCCGCTTTCCACGCTTCAAAACCGCCGCTGACATTTCGCACGTCGGAAAAACTTAATCCGAGCAATCTTTTTTGAGCTTCGGCGCCGCGCTTTCCGCTGCGGCACATAACGTAAACCGTCCGACTGCGGTCGATTTCCCCGCTGCGATTTTCAATTTCGCCGAGCGGTATATGCTTTGCGCCTTTAACGCGCCCGCCTGAAAATTCCGCGTATTCGCGCACGTCAATTAAATTCTGTCCACCGTTTTGCAGGTGTTTTTTTAATTCCGCAACGTCGCATTCTATAAAATTTACCGTCATAAACAACTTTACTCTCCTAATAAAATATAAAACTAATTTGCTACAATCACTTTATAGCTTGATATACATATATCATTATATGGTAATATAATGATATAGTCCATAGCAAAAGATTGTTTTGGAAAAACAAAAGGAAAACACTTAAAACGAAAACAGTTATGATGATAAAAAAAGAAGAATTAAGCGAAGAAGCGCTGAATATGATTGCCAGCCGGTTTAAAATTTTGTCCGACCCGACGCGTTTGAAACTTCTCTACACGCTCGGCGACAAGGAAATGAACGTCTCGGATTTGGTTTCAGCCACGCAAGCCGGTCAGGCAAACGTCTCAAAACACCTCGGCGTTATGCTCGATGCAGGACTGGTCGCGCGCCGCAAAGAAGGATTAAATTCGATTTACCGCGTCTCGGACGAAACTATTTTCGAGCTCTGCGAAGTAGTTTGCGCGCGCTTAAAAACGCAATTTGAAAGCAGGCAAAACGCTCTGGCTGGAAGTTTTTAGAAATTTGCGGGCGAATTTCTTTTCGCGCAATCGAGCGTTTTTCGATTTTACAAAAGATTTTACAAAATTTGTTGTTAAATGATTTTTCTAAAAAGAAAAACAGCCTGCGAAAACACGAAAATTTAGAAATAAGCCGCTTTTAACTTTTCCGTATTTTTTTGCGCGTGTCGCAGGCTGTTTTTCTTTAAAGTTCTACAGCCGAAATATATTCATAACCGTTCAGCGCCGCTTAAGTTTTTTTACTCAAGCGTGAAGCTTTTCGGGACGAATTCGAGCGCGACAATTTCCCCGACCGCTGCTCCAGCCTTCGCATTTTTGCTTTCTTTATAAGTAAAAAGAACCGGAACATCGATCTGTTTCATTCCGCAGCCGAACTGCATCTGTTCAACTTCCGGCGTGTAAGCGCGAATCTGCAGCGCCTGCGGAGTCGCGGCGGTTAATTTCACTTTTAGCGCCTGCGTTTTGAAATGGAAAAACATTCCCTTGTTTGTGCATTCGACTTTTTCGATAAATCCGAGCTCGCGTTTTTCGCCTTCGAGCGGTTTGCGGACGGCGTTTTTTACCGCCTGCATCATCGCGTCGCGTCGCTGCGCGTCCCAATCTCCGTTTTTTACGGCTGGCGGCGGAGGCGCATTTACGGCGCTGATTTCCGTATTTTTACCGGCGAAAGCCTCCGCTGTTGTTTCGTTTCCGGGTTGATCGGTATCAATAAACCGGAAACTGTCGGGCACGAAATAAACGGCGGTTAATTCGCCCCGAACCGGATTCTTAACTATCGTTTGCGGCTTATACATTAAGACCGCGTTAAATCTTTCGAGTTTCTCGCCGCAGCCGACCGACGCTTCGAGCGCGTCCGCAGCGAATGCCGTTAAACTCAAGCTTTCAAAATCTTTGCTCGAAAGCGTAAAAGTTTCGTTTCCGGATTTGATCGTGTAGGTAATCGCCGCGCCTTTGCATTCGATATTTTGAATACGCCCGATGATTTGTTTTTCAGACGCTGCGGGTTTTCTCAAAGATTCGTTTACCGAAAGCATTTTTTGTTCTTCTAATATTTTCGCTTCTTCTTCGGGCGAAAGTCTTGGCTCGCTTGAATCGCGATTGATGAGAACCACTTTATTGCCGTTTTTCGCCGCTTCGGCAACGGCGGCTTCGTATTGCCTGCGCGAAGCTTCGTTGGCGGCGATCATTTCCTGTCTTTGACGAAGCTGCCCCGCTAAATTTTCCGCCTGCGCCTTTAATTCGGGCTCATCGGCGGTTTTGGCGATCTTTTCGAAAATCGTCGACGCTTCGGCGAATTTGTCCTGGCGCATATAAATTTCCGCGATGCGTAAAGCGTAGCGCTGATTTCCCGGCTGATATTTTAAGGCTTTCTGCAAATATCCGAGCGCTTCGTCAAGATTTTCGTTGTTTACAAGAGAAGCGAAAGCGAGAAGCTCGTAGCTTTCCGTAAAACCCGGATTGAGGGCGATTGCCCGTAAAAGCAGCTGGCGCATTTTCAGCGTCGTTTCTTTCGGAAACGACGCGACAAAACCGAATTCGTCGCGATTTTCGCGGCTCAAAAGATACGCGTAGCGATAAAAGGCGAGATGGTTTTTCTGGTCGCCTGAAATAGCTTTTTCCAGATACTTTTTCGCTTCGTCGAATTTTCTCTGGCGAATCTTAACCATTCCGAACGTCGTATTCGCCATACTCGAATCCGGTTTAAGCTCGACGGCTTTCTGCAAGTAAACTTCGGCATCGTCGGCGCGATTCGTGTGATAAAGCAGATCGCCGAGATACGCGTTCGCTTCGGCTTCGGGCAACGGCGACGATTTCATTTCCGTATCAAACAAAAGCTTGTTTGTGAAAGTGACCTGCGTGTATTTGTATGTATTTTGATCGACGTATTTTTTCAGCTCTTTTTCCATCTGCGCGTAAGTCATCTGAAACGAATCCTGAAAAGCTTTTTCCGCCGGAGTTTCTTTCAGCGCCAAAGTTAAAAACTTGCTCAGCCCCTCGGTTTTCTTGCTCGCAATCAGATAATGCATCAGCGCCCAGGATTGCGCGTAAAAAATACTGCGCGAGTGATTGGCGTTTTGATGAAGAGCGTAATTGCTGATCTTAAAAAGCGTTTCGAGCGGAATAAGCTTGTTTTGCTGCAACAGATTAAGGTGATTGCTTTGCGGCAAACCGAGCTTTACCTTGATGTCTTCCTCGATCTCGAATGTTTGATAATATTCGGCTAAGCCTTCGTTAAACCAGGGCGGAACTTCCGATTTACCAAAATTCGTGTCGATTATAAAATGCACGTATTCGTGAAAAATAGTTCCGTAAAGATCTGCGGGCTCGCCGTCGGTCGAAAGCGTAATGTAATTTACGTCTTCGCCCGGCTGGAAATATCCGGCGACGAAATTATCGATTTTTCCGTCGGCTCGTTTCGGCTTAAACGGTTTGTAAGCGCCGTCGTTTTTAAAAACAACGACATTGGTCGGAATCGGAGAATGCAAACTCATCTGGCTGAAAAGCTGCCGGAAAGTTTCGCGAAACTGTTCTAATTTCGTAGCCACTTTGCGAATATCCTTTTCCGAAGAATTTCCGATCAAATTAAAGTTTTTCGAGCGCACTTGCGTCCATTCGTCTTTCGCCGAAACCGAACCGGCGGAAAAAACGAATAAGAGCAGGACAAATAAAGCGAGAGATTGACGATTTTTCATAAAAATAAATACCGGCTTAAATTCGAGCAAGAGTATGAAGAGATCGCTTCCACGCCTCGGGCAACAAAGTATTCGCGCATTTTTACAGCGAACAAATAAATGCGTTCGTTAAATCTCGAAAACGGTTTGTGAAAACCGTCTGATCGTGTATGATTTCGCAAGGCGCCGTTAGTCGAAATAGTCGAAGGCTCTACTCTTAACTCACGTAAGTTATAAAAAATTAAATGGTAGTAAGAATAAATCAACCAGCTAAAGGAATGAGCTTTAACTGTAAAAAACTGTAAAAAGTTTATAGCGCAAAATTCTTTTTGGCAAGTTTTTCGGCGGCGCATACGGCAACCGGGATTCGTTTAAACACTTAATTAGTTAAAAATAAAGACTTTTTGTGTTCCTTGCCTCTTTAACATATAACTCAAAGAATATTCACTTCCCTTTCAAGCGAAATTCGAAAACTTTTTTCCGGCGCGCAAACAGGCAAACTTACAAACAGGCAAACTTACAAACAGGCACGCTTTACAACGAATTTTCCAGCTCCGGAATTTGAAATTTTCCTGCAATAACCATTTATATAACTGATTGAATAGTTTTATAATTAAATTCATGCGCAGCAGCTTAAAACTGAAATAAAGGATCACGACTTTCGCCGATGAATATCTTATAAATCATCAAAAAATAAGGAGTTTCATTGACACGACCAATAAAAATAAGTAACTTATAAGAGTTTCTCTCTATTAAAGTTTATACATTCTTTTTAACTTCTTTATTAAAAGAGGCTGAATATTCATTGGATTTAAGCTAATCAACCCCATTTTTGAATTAGTTTTACTATGTCTTTTATCGCTCTGGTATTAATCCCTGTATACATTTAGAAATTTCCACATATGTCTAGAATCATTTTTCATAAAAAATTAAGTTTTACGTTCTTAGCTTTCCTAAGTTTACTGATTGTCGTATCGATATCGCTTGGAACAATTAACGGCTCGGCTCTGTCTGCATTCGGCTTGAATCAAGCGGAAGCGGCGAACAATTCAAAAAGCGGCGCAGAGATTAATAAACGTTCGGAAGCAGCGAAATTTAATTTTTTACAAAACAACCTCACAAGATACTTAAACGGTAACGGTCCCGGTCATTCGACGGAAACAGACAACATCGCATCGAGCCTCGGCAATGCCGCGCTTTCGCCGGAATCTGTTTTTACGATCAACAGCACGGGTGATTCGAACGACTCTTCGCCAAGCGACGGGGTTTGTTTGGATTCGGCTGGAAAATGTACTCTGCGCGCTGCTCTCCAGCAGGCGAACGCAGCGCCCGGACTCGATGAAATCAGCTTTGTCGGGCTGCCGACCCCGGCAACGATTCAACTATCCCTGCCGAACGGAATTTCAATCACAGATGCCGTAAATATTACCGGTCCCGGCGCGCGGATTTTAACGATTAGCGGCGGCGCGAGCACAACTACGGGCATATTCAAAATCAGCTACGCGGCGGCAATGACGACGAGCATCACCGGTTTGACGATTGCCGATTCCGAAGGACACGGAATCAGCAACGACGCCAGATTAAATCTGCTCGACATCGCGGTCAAAAACAACCACACGGGAATTTACAACACCGGCAGAGTTAATCTTATTCGACTCGCGATTTTCAACAATTCCGGCGGCGGCGTATATATCGGCAGCTCGGCAATCGTGAATATCAGCAACACGACCATTACCAATAATACTTCGACCGAACACGGCGGCGGCATTCACAGTTTAAGCCCTGACGTTACGCTTAATAACGTTACGATTTCGCACAACAAGGCAACTACCAGCGGCGGCGGAATTTATTACAGCGGTCAGAATTCGGGCATATACGTTAGAAACTCGATAATCGCGCAAAACACAGCGCCCGCTACGTCTGGACCGGATGTTTTTTCGTTCAACAATTTAAACGGCGCCGCATTTACATCGCGCGGCAATAATTTAATCGGTAAAAGCGCAGTTAACACAGGATTTACAGACAACGTCAACGGCGATAAAGTAGGCACGATCGCAACGCCGATCGATCCCTTACTCGGACCTCTGCAAAACAACGGCGGTCATACCGATACGCGCGCTCTTCTGCTCGGCAGCCCGGCTAAAGATGCCGGAAATATCTGCGTTATAAATTCCGGCTGTACTACAAACCCGCCGGTTTCGCCTCTTTCGACAGACCAGCGCGGCAATGATTTTGTCAGATTCCACGAAACCGGCGTTGATATCGGAGCGTTCGAATCGTTTTTCCCGGTTCCGACAATCAATTCGCTAACTCCAAACAACTGGGGCTCAGGCAGCGGCGCTTTCGATCTGATTATTAACGGCAACAATTTTGTTACAGGTTCGACCGTTAAGTTCAACGGACAAAATAAGACGACAACTTTTGTATCCAATACTCAACTAAGAGCGCAAATTTTAGCCGCGGATGTAGCGACTGCCGGACAATATCCGGTCACGGTCCTTAACCCTCAGCCAACTACAGGAGCTTCGGAACCGGCAAACTTCACGGTCACAAATTGTACATATTTGCTTAATCCGACATCGCAGACATTCTCGGCTTCGGGCGGACAGGGGAGTATAGCTGTAAATACGCCAAACGGTTGCACATGGGTGGCGACAAGCACTGTGAGTTGGATAACCGTCTCATCGACCGGCGCCGGACCGGGTCCGAAAACATTCACTTTCTCTGTCGCTCAGAATGCCGGACAGGAAAGAACAGGAACAATTATAGTAAACGGGGTTACTTTTACCGTTACACAGAACAGCGGCTGTACCTACAGCTTATCTTCGACGAGCCAAAACGTTCAGGCGGCGGGTCTAACAAACGGAACATTTAATGTTACGGCTCAAACCGGGTGCGCGTGGGCTGCCGCTTCCAATGTGTCATGGATAACCGTCAATAGCGGAACAGGTACGGGCAGCGGGGCTGTTACTTTCTCGGTTGCGCCGAATACGGGACCTTTAAGGTCGGGCATAATCACCGTCGGCGGTCAATCTTTTACCGTTAATCAAGAAAGCGGCTGTTCATTTTCTCTTAACCCGACAAACAAAAGTTTTGGAGTTGACGGCGGCAGCGGAAACTTTAACGTTACGACCGAAACCGGATGTAAATGGACTGCCGTAAGCAGCGTCTCATGGATAATCGTCGACAGCGGAAGCGCCAGCGGAGACGGAACCGGAATGGTTGCCTATACGGTTGCAGCCAACACCGGACAGTCCAGAACCGGGACGATAACGGTCGGAACTCAAACTTTTAACGTCACACAGGACGCAAGCTGCAGTTATACATTATCGTCGAGTGCCGCAACCAGTCCGGCAGCAGGCAATAGCGGAAGCGTCAGCGTCACGACGACCGCGGGATGCGCCTGGACTGCCGTCAGCAACGTTTCCTGGATTACCGTAACGTCTGGCAGCAGCGGAACCGGCAACGGAACCGTTCAATACACGGTTGCGGCTAATACAGGTCTGGCAAGAGAAGGCAAAATCACAATCGCGGGTAAAACATTTACTGTTACTCAGAGCAGCGGCTGTTCATACGTTTTGTCGCCAACCAGCAATAATAGCGTTGCAGCTGCCGGCGGAGCATTCAATTTCAGCGTTGCGACGGCAAGCGGTTGTGAATGGACTGCTTCCAGCAACGTTTCATGGCTGACGATTACAACCGGCGCAAGCGGGACAGGAACGGGCACGATTAGTTATTCTGTCGCCGCTAACCCCGGTCCGATGAGAAGCGGCATAATTACAATCGGCGGGCAAATGTTTACCGTTATGCAGGAAAACGGTTGCACGATCAATATTAACCCGACAAATCAGGACTTTCAGAGCGCCGGCGGCACCGGAAGCATTGCGGTTACAGCTTCCGACAGCGGATGCGGGTGGACAGCCGTATCAAACGCTTCGTGGATAACCGTTACCAACAGTGCGAGCGGTAGCGGAAACGCAACCGTTAATTTCACCGTTGCCGCAAACACAGGCTTGGAAAGAACCGGAACAATAACCATCGGCGGAAAGACATTTAATATAAAACAAGCAAGCGGCTGTACGATCACGCTTTCTGCAAATACCACAACTCTTCCCAATTCGGGCGGAACGAACAGTTTCAACGTAAGCACCAATAATGCGGGATGCGTCTGGACGGCTACAACCCCCGATGCGTGGATAACTATCAACAACGGAACCGGAACCGGTAACGGAACCGTTACCTTTACGGCAGCTCCGAATGTCAGCCCGGAAAGAACCGGAACGATAAAAATCGGCGATCAGACATTTACAATAAAACAGGCAAATGGCTGTACAACCGTGCTGTCTTCAACAGGCATAACGATTGTTCCAGCAGGCGGAACCGGAGCTTTCAACATCAATACCGGCGCCGGCTGCGAATGGACGGCAGTATCAAATGCCTCCTGGCTGACCATTACGAGCAGTACGAGCGGAACCGGCGGAAGCGAAGTCAAATTTACCGCAGCCGCCAATATCGGACCGGAAAGAACCGGGACGATAACGGTTGGCACTCAAACTTTTACCGTCACTCAAAGCAACGGGTGCGTCTACACGTTATCGTCGAGCGCCGCAACCAGTCCGGCAGCAGGCAATAGCGGAACAGTCGGCGTCACGACGACCACGGGATGCGGCTGGACTGCCGTCAGCAGCGTTTCCTGGATTACCGTGACAGCCGGAGCCAGCGGAACCGGCAACGGCACCGTTCAATACACGGTTGCGGCAAACACAGGTCCGGAAAGAACCGGAACAATCACAATCGCGGGTAAAACATTTACCATAACGCAGGAAAACGGTTGTACGTTTAATTTGTCCGCGTCGAGCACGAACATCAACGAAAACGGGGGAATCAGAACTTTCGACGTCACAGCAGGCGTCGGTTGTACATGGACAGCCGTCAGCAACGATGAATGGATAAAAATAACCGAAGGAGCGACCGGCAGCGGCAGCGGCACGGTTAAATTTTCGGTAGAAGCTAATACGGGTCTCGATAGAGTCGGCACAATAACGGCAGCCGGTAAGACTTTTATGGTTAATCAAGTAACCTTAACTGTCAGAAATATAAACGATTCCGGTGCCGGGAGCCTTCGTCAGGCGGTTATCAACGCCAACACGATGCCCGGCGATGACGTAATTACATTTCTTCCGGCATTGTCTGGAAAAACTATTCTTTTAACAAGCGGAGAAATTACAGTAATGCCTAACGGGGCGCTGGAAATTCAGGGCTTGGGAGCCGACATCTTAACAATTTCCGGCAACAAAGCCAGCCGCATATTTTATGTAAACGATGCTGTCCTTTCGATCAGCGACCTGACATTGACGCAGGGCAACGGCGTCGGTGCCGGAGGCACGAATGATTACACGAGAGGCGGCGCGCTTCAGGCTAAGCAAGGAACTGTTAAACTTAACCGGGTTTCGGTTGCCTACAATGAAATTACCGTCGCCGGCGGACGCGGCGGCGGCATAAACTTCGATGGAGGGGCAAACCATACGATTTTAAATTCGACTTTTTCAAGCAATAAAGCCGGATACGGTGCCGCAATCTTCAGTCAGGGCGCAGGCATTACCGTGACTAACACGACTTTTTCTCTGAACGAAGCGGCAAAAAGCGGCGGCGCAATTCTCAATACCGGAAATCTGACGCTGCGCAATGCTACGATTACCAGAAACAGTTCCGATCGCAATGCAAATTCCGGCGGCGGCATTATCAGCGAAGGCGGAAAACTCAACATCGGAAACAGTATCATTGCCGGAAACGCGGGTCCGGAAATTACTTATAGTGTCGGCGAGTTTCTATCGGTCGGCTACAACTTGATCGGCGATGAAACCGGCGATTCGATTAACACCGAAAAGCCTTTGCAGTATAAATCAACGGATATTCTCGATACGCCGCCTTTGTTAAGCCCTCTTAACAGTAATGGCGGAAGAACGCTGACCGAGGCGCTGCTGATAGGCAGCCCGGCGATTAATGCGGGCAGCAATGAACTGGCTTCAGAGCTTGAATTCGATCAGCGCGGATCACCGCGAATCATGCAGAATAAGGTCGATATCGGCGCATTCGAAAATTATCTGACATTCGATCCCACTTCGCAATTTCTGCCGAGCGGAGCTGTCGGAGAGCCGAATTGGTATTCGAACACAATAAAAGCTTCCAGATTAGAAAGCGGTCATGACCCGTATGAAGAATTTAAGTTTTTTGTTGTCGAGGGCGCCGTGCCTCCCGGATTGCAGCTTAATCAGGAAGGACATCTTTACGGATACCCGACGGCTAACGGTACATATTCGTTCATCATCAAAGCGATCGCAACAAACGGTATAGCCGCGCTTATCAAATACTCGGTTACCATCGGCTGTTCATATTCGATTGATAAAACCAATCAATCTATCCTTGCGACCGGCGAAAACGGCACGGTAAATCTAACAACCGAAGCCGGATGCAGCTGGACGGCAACGACGGATTCGTCATGGATTACCATTACAAATAACCCGTCTAACCCGAGGCTTGGCAGCGGCGCGGTTAACTACACGGTTCAGCCGAACACAGGCAGCGCCCGCACCGGAAAAATAACCCTGGGCGGCAAAACATTTACCGTAAATCAAGCCAGCGGCTGCACGTTCGGATTATCTGCGACAGCGGCAAACGCGCCGACCGCCGGTTTTAGCGGCAGCGTTAATGTTACAACCGGCACAGGCTGCACGTGGACGGCGGTCAGCAACGCATCATGGATAACGGTTAACAGCTCGGGAGGTACCGGCAACGCGACACTTAATTTCACGGTTCAGGCAAATACCGGAACTGCGCGAACCGGGACAATCACTGTCGGAAGTCAGGTATTTACAATCACACAGGCAGCAGTTCTCAACAATTCCGCACGCGCGGCATTTGATTTTGACGGGGATAAGAAAACCGACATTTCAATCTTTCGCCCGGCGGCTTCGGGCGCGGAATGGTGGTATCTGAAAAGCTCTACGGGCGGCAACGGCGCTTTCCAGTTCGGCTCTTCGACCGATAAAATGACGCCCGCCGATTTTACCGGCGACGGCAAATCAGACTTTGCTTTCTTCCGTCCTTCTTCAGGCGAATGGATTGTTTTACGAAGCGAAGATTTCAGTTTTTATTCATTCGGCTTCGGAACGACCGGAGACATTCCGGTTCCGGCTGATTTCGACGGCGATGGGCGAGCCGATCCGGCTGTTTTCCGTCCTTCAAATAACACCTGGTACGTTCTTCGTTCAACCGGTGGAGTCGGCATTGAAACATTCGGAGCATCGGGCGACGTTCCGGTTCCGGCTGATTTCGACGGCGACGCAAAAGCAGACTTTGCAATCTATCGACCTTCACAGGGAGAATGGTGGATCAACCGAAGCAGCGCCGGGTCAATAGCTTTTCAGTTCGGCAACAGTACGGATAAAGCCGTGTCTGCCGATTACACCGGAGACGGCAAAGCTGACGTCGCTTTCTGGCGTCCTTCTTCAGGCGAATGGTTTGTTTTACGAAGCGAAGATTTCAGTTTTTATTCATTCGGTTTCGGAACGACCGGAGACATTCCCATTCCGGCTGATTTCGACGGCGACGGTAAAGCCGATCCGGCTGTTTTCCGTCCTTCAAATAATACCTGGTACGTTCTTCGTTCAACCGGTGGAGTCGGCATTGAAACATTCGGAGCGGCGGGAGATGTTCCGGTTCCGGCTGATTTCGACGGGGACGCAAAAGCAGACTTTGCAATCTATCGACCTTCACAGGGAGAATGGTGGATCAATCGAAGCAGCGCCGGGGCGATAGCTTTTCAGTTCGGATCATCGGCGGATAAAGCCGTGTCTGCCGATTACACAGGA
>JAOAPX010000045.1 GCA_025463125.1 Acidobacteriota bacterium
CGCCGCGCCCGCGCCTGCACAACATCGCGGAAATCTGCGAACGTTACGGCGGCGGCGGACACGCGGTCGTCGGAGCCGTGTCGTTAAAGCCGGAAGATTTGGAACTCGGCAAAAAATATATGCGCGAGATCATCGAAGAATTGCAGTTTGAAGATTAAAGAAAAGAGCGGAAAAAAGCAGAAAACGCACAAAAAAGAGTTAGCCGCAAACTATAAAAAATTGCGGCTAACTCTTTTTCTTTTAGGGTTCGACAGCGCCGTTTTTATTTAGATGGCTGTTGCGGTAGCCGTAGAAAACGTAGATGGCGATTCCAACCAGCAGCCAAACGCCGAAGCGCATCCAGTTTGTCACGCCGAGTTCGGTCATCAGATACAAACACGACAGCAGACCGAGAATCGGAATTAGCGAAAGTTTTTTTACCAAACTCAAAATTAATAAAGTAACAGCGATGACGACGAAAAATATCAGCGGAATTTTGTGCGAAAAAGCGTCGAACCAGGTTTCGCCCGGAGCCGGTTCGATTTTCATCGCGTCGCTGAGAAAGTTTGGATTAAAGTAATAAATCGCTCCGAAAACAAGCGCGAGAATTACGGGCAAAAGAAACTGCGAATTGATATACGGCACGAAACGCGTTCCGCTTTCCCTGAACTCTTTGTCTTTGAAAAGCACGCCCGCGCAGACGACGACGAACGCGAAAAGCGTTCCGATACTCGCCAGATCCGTCACTTCCGTCAGGTTCATAAACAGCGCGGGAATCGCCACGACCGTTCCTGTGACAATCGTTGCAAACCACGGCGTGTGAAATTTCGGGTGAATTGACGAAAAAATCTTCGGCAGAAGCCCGTCGCGGCTCATCGCCATCCAAAGGCGCGGCTGTCCGATCTGGAAAACGAGGAAAACCGTCGCCAGGGCGATAACCGCGCTGACCGCGATGATTCCCGCAACCCATGGAATATCTGCGCCTTCAGGTCCGAAAACGAACGCGAGCGGATCGCCGACATTCAGTTTCGTGTAGCTGACCATTCCGGTTAAAACCAAGGCGAGCGCAATATACAAAATCGTGCAGATGACCAGCGACAAAATCATCGCGATCGGTAAATCGCGGCGCGGATTTTTGCATTCTTCGGCAGTCGTCGAAAGCGCGTCAAAGCCGATATAAGCAAAGAACACCGCCGAAACGCCTTTTAAAACTCCGGTCACGCCGTTCGGCGCGAAAGGCGACCAGTTTTCGGGATTAACGTAGTTCAAGCCTAAAAATATGACCAGCAATATAATGCCGATCTTTAAAATCGTCATTATATTTGAAGCGAATTTCGATTCGCGGATCCCGATATAAACGAGCGCCGTAATGATAAGCGTAATCATCAGCGCCGGAAGGTCGGCGACAATCGGAATTCCCGCTATTTTGGGCGCGCTTGCCCAAGCCGTATAAGCATCGATTTGCGCGCAGCTAACCGCCGCATCCGCGCTTTCGCACGCTGTTGTTAGAGCTTCGAGCGTTTGCGGCGTAACAACTTCGGACGCTTTTGTCACGGCGTCGAAGCCTCGGCTTGCCGTCAAAAAATCCATCGAAAAATGCAGCGGGAAATTAATACCGTAGCCTTTCAAAAGTCCCGTAAAATAATCGCTCCACGAAATGGCGACGGCGATGTTTCCGATGGCGTATTCGACGATTAAATCCCAGCCGATAATCCACGCGATAAATTCGCCCATCGAAGCGTAGGCGTAAGTGTAAGCCGAACCGGCGACCGGAATGCGCGAAGCGAATTCGGCGTAACACAAAGCGGAAAATCCGCAGGCAAACGCCGTGAAAACAAAGAGCAAAGCGACCGCCGGACCGCCGTTGTTCGCGGCTTTTCCGATCATTGCGAAAATGCCCGCGCCGACAATGGCGGCGATTCCCATTAAAGTTAAATCAAAAACACCGAGTGTGCGCCGCAATCCGCCGCCTTCGCCGCCGACCGTTTGCTGCGCGTGTTCGCTCAAACCGGCAGCGGCATCCGCCTGAATCTGCGCGATGGATTTTTTGCGAAATAGTGATTTAATCATAAATTTTAGTCGAAAATTAAAGTCGTAAAATTGTATCTTTCGGAAAATCTTTGTGGTAATAAAAATTTTTAGTTGAAACTGCTTTGTTTGCGAATTTTGAACGAAAAACCGAAAAGATGCAACGAAACAGGGGCATAAATGAAATTATTATCCCGCGTACAAAAGGGAAATTGCGCTTTAAGAGCTAATTGACTAAACTCTTACACGAAAACTCGGAGCTGCCTTTTCTCTCGATAAAAAATGTAAAATGAAAACAATTTACGAAAACCTTGATACCTCATTCGTTAATCTTCCGGCGCTCGTGCGTTACCTGCGCGGGAAAAGCTTCAGCGGACTTGTGCGCGTCGAATTAGACGGCTATGAAGCGGAGATCGTTTTCGCGGGCGAAAAGCAGCCGAACGCCCGCGAAAACGACCGCGCCGCCGGTCGGATTGCCGAAGGCGAACAGGCTTTGCAGCGCGTTTTGATTCGTGCCAGGGCGCCGGGCGGAATCGTTCACGTTTATCGATCGGTTTCGGAAAACGAATCGGCAGCAATTGAAAGAGCTAAGATTGAGAACGGAAAAATCGGCGGCGCGGAAATAAATGAAGTTTCAAGCGCGCCGCGTTATAAAAGCGCAATTATCGAAAATAAAAATGCCGCCGCTCAAAACTTATCTGCGGCTGAAAATGTTTCGCGCGTTGAAAACGAAAAAGCGATTATTGCCGGAACCGCTTTTGACGAAACAAATCACGACGCGAAATCAAACGGGAAAACGCTTGATTTTCCGTTTGATTTGAGCAATAAGGTCGAAGCGAAAGCAAAGCAAAATCAGCTTTCCGTTGAGGATTGGAAAATGCTTCTGAGTTTGATCGGCGAGCTTTTAAGAACGATCGACGAGCGGCTTGCGAGCGCGAATCTCAATTTTCCGGCAGCCTTTCAAAAAGCCTGCGCGGAGGTTTCGGAAGATTATCCTTTTTTCAACCCTGATTCGGGCGCGCTGATTTATCGAAGCGGCAAAATGGAGATGCGCGAACAGGTCAACGCCAAGTTGTTTGTCGCCGGTATAAACGACGTGCTTCGGCGCATATTGTCGAAATTAGGCTCAAATGCAAAATACGCCGAAGCCGAACGCGCTACGGTTCAAAGCATTCTCGCTCTCATACATCACCGGAAAGCGCTGTACGAAAAGTTTTATATAACGCCGCAACTGGAAAAAACTTTAAGAACCTGAGATTTCAAGTTCTTAAAGTTTTTTGATAAAAGGTCGATAAATTAACCTGAGAAATTAGATTGCAGCCGATCGGGTCTTTAATCTGTTTACGTATTTCTGACGGAATTTCGCTACTTTCGGAGCAACGACCGCCGCGCAGTACGGCTGGTTCGGATTATTTGCGAAATATTCCTGATGGTAATTTTCAGCCGGGTAAAATTTATCGAAAGCTGTCACTTCCGTAACAATTGGATTGTCGTAAATTCCTTCTTCGGTCACTTCCTTGATAACTTCTTCGGCGATTCGTTTTTGCTCGTCCGAATGATAAAAAATCGCCGAACGATACGAAGAGCCGATATCGTTGCCTTGACGGTTCAGCGTCGTCGGGTCGTGAACCGCAAAAAATACCTGCAATATTTCCTTGAAAGAAATTTCGTTCGGATTAAATTTAATCTGCGCGACTTCGGCGTGTCCGGTCGTTTCCGAGCAAACTTCCTGATAAGTTGGATTTTCCTTGTGCCCGCCCGAATAACCGGAAACCACGTCTTCGACGCCGCTTAAATCGTCAAAAACCGCTTCGACACACCAAAAACAACCTGCCGCGAGTGTTGCCGTTTCTGTATTTGTATGTTCCATAAAATATTAATAATCCTTGTTCGAGGTTTACATCTATTTTACTAAGTTTGCGTGCAATAGGGAAATTTTGAACGCCTCTAACCGCCGATAAAACTCATCGAGCGTGAGGCGGGCGAAAACTTTACGTCGTTGATGGTATGGCGCGCTTCTTTCTGTGCCGCGACCGATTTTATATATTCGATGATTTCTCCGCGCGAAGCGCCGCCGCGCACGACGTCGCGCAGATTATGCTCGGCTGTCGAAAAAAGGCATGTCCGAATTTGCCCGTCAGCCGTCAGGCGGATTCGCGAACAGGCGCCGCAAAACATTTCCGTGACCGGCGCGATAATGCCGATCTCGCCCGGCGCGCCGTCAGCGAAATTATATTTCCAGGCGGTTTCATTGCCGCGCGATTTTTCTTTTAAGACGAGCGGATAAATCTTATTGATCTTCTCAAACATTTCGCGCCCGGAAACGATCATTTCGCGCGACCAGCCGTGACCCGCGTCGAGCGGCATAAATTCGATAAAACGCATTTTCAAATCTTTTTCGCGGGCAAAACGCGCGAATTCCGCTAATTCATCGTCGTTTCGATTGCGAACGATAACGGCATTGATCTTAACCGGACTTAAACCGGCGATCTGCGCCGCTTCGATCGCCGCCAGAACGTCTTCCAATTTATCGACGCCGGTTATCCGCTCGAAATTTTCCTGTTTCAAGCTGTCGAGCGAAATCGTCACGCGGTCAAGCCCGGCTTTTTTCAGGTTTTTCGCCCGCTCGGGCAGCGCGAAACCGTTGGTCGTTAAAGCCAGATCAAGCAAACGCGGATCGCCGGGTTCGGTTTGCGGATTTTGCACGGCACCGTCGTCAGCCGCGGCTTTTTCGCCGGAATTTTTCAGACGCGCGATTTTTTCGATTAAATCTTCGATATTTCGCCGGAGCATCGGTTCGCCGCCGGTCAGACGGATTTTTTCGATGCCCAAGCCGACGAAGATTTCGCTGATGTATTCGATTTCTTCAAACGTTAAAATCGTTTCTTTGCGGGCAAGCGGCGGTTCGCCGCTCGGCAGACAATAAAAACAACGAAAATTACAGCGGTCAGTTAAGCTGATCCGCAAATCGCGGATTATCCGATTGTGAGAGTCGCGCAAAGTCATTAAAGAAATTATAAGCCGAACAACGGAAAGTGAGAAGCTGGCAACAGAAAATGACAGTAATTTCACCGCTTTCGATTTTTCCGATGCCGTCGCCCGATTCGTATTTTTTACTGTATAAAACCGCCGGGCGCTGCCGGCAAACTGCTTTGTCCGCCTTTTCCCGCCCTATTTACCTGTGCGCTTCGGCTATTTGCCTGATTTGCTGAAGAGCTTTCGATTTTTCGGTATGCGGAAGCTTTGAGACGATGGCGCGAAGCTCGGTTAAATAACGGTTAAAATCCGCGCGGTCGCTGATGTCGCTTGCCGAAAAATAGACGGTTTTTTCTTTTGAATCGGCAACGATCGGCGCGAGAAAATTCGTAATGTTTTTCAAAGCCTGGCGGCTGTATTTTCCGTTCGGGTAGAAATTTAAGTATTCGCCATCGGTCGCGCGAAGCATATAAAGATAACAATTGATATAGCCTTCGCATTCGCCCGGAACCGGATTTTGCGCCGCTTTCCAGGCGATTTCTTCGGCGATCGGTAAAATCTCGTATTTTTCGCGCAGCTCCCAGAATACTTCGCCGCGCACGAGCCATTCGCCGGAAGGTTCGCTGTAAACGATTTCCTTTTCGTTCGCTTTCAGAAAATCTTTGTAAGGATTTTCCGCCTGCTTATCAAGCGAAACCTTTTTCAGCGCCGCGCTCAAAGCGACAAGGCGCTTGAAGCTTAAATCGGCTCGTTGTTTTGAATCTTTTACTTCTTTTAAAGCCGCGGTTGTAAAATCGAAAACCTGAGCGGCGGTTCTGAAATCAAGCGAAGTTTGAGACGCGTATTTATCAATGATACTCAAATAAATTTCGCCGCGTTTCGCCTGCGTAAAATTTCGCGCGATCGTTTTCGAAATCCAGCCGGATTCTTCCGCGCCGCTTTTGGAAACGGCGATTTTATACCAGTCGTTATTTTGCTCTAAAAGCGTGTAAACCGCGCCGAGTGTTGCCGTCTGCAATGTTTCGGCTGCCGTATCCGGTTCTTTGCGAATTCGCGCAAAAGCCGCGGAAACGATGATTTGATCGTTTTCCTTAACGGTGGAAACAGGCTTAACCATCGTTTTCACAGCGGATTTTGCGGCGGAAGTTTTTGCGCTCGACTGTTTCGCGGCAAGCTTCGATGTTTTTGTCGCCTCCGCTTTTTTAGTCGTAACGTTTGTTTTTTTCGTTTGCCCGGTTTGCGCGGCAATTCCGGTTGTAAAGCCGAAAGACAAAACAATCGTTCCGAGCGTTAAGGCGTTTCGACGCAAATTTTTAATCTTTCTCATTTTCGGTAATTTAAGGCGAATCAGCGGCTTGATTTTCTTTTTAGGGCTTTTGCGTTGCGCTGAAGCCCGCCGAGTTTCGCGCGTTTTATAGGACTTCGTCGAAATCTCTCCGCGTATTTTTCGGGCGTAAACGACAGGATTTCGTCAATGCCGGTTGAAGTTTCGTTTCGGCGCGGCTCAAACCTTGTTTCCTCGGTCGGCTTTTCAAAACGATTCCACGGGCAGACATCCTGACAAATGTCGCAGCCGTAAATCCAGCCGTTTAAGTTTTCCGCAATGTCTAAAGGCAGTTCGGGCGAGCGCAATTCGATAGTAGCGTAAGATAAACACTTGTTTGAGTCAACTATTAAAGGCGCGACGATGGCTCCGGTCGGGCACGCGTCGAGACATTTCGTGCAGCTTCCGCAGTGATCCGGTTCGATCTCGGCGTCGTATTCCAAATCGAGATTGAGCAGTATTTCACCTAAGAAAACCCACGAGCCGTATTCTTTCGTAATTAAATTCGAATGTTTGCCGAGCCATCCGAGACCTGCGCGAACAGCCCAGGCTTTATCCATAATCGGCGCGGTATCGACGCAGATTTTCCCGTCGGCTTCGGGAACTTCCGTTTTTATCCATTCAAGCAGAGCGCGCAGTTTATCCTTTAAAACATCGTGATAATCGTCGCCCCATGCGTAGCGCGAAATCTTGCCGGTTGTTTCCGATTCTTCGTGTTCGTGCGGCGTGTAATAATTTAAGGCGACGACGAGAATGGATTTTACCGGCGGGAAAAGCAGTTTAGGATCGGCGCGCTTTTCCGGCTCGCGCTCGATCCACTGCATCGCGCCGTGATAATTGTTTTCGAGCCATTGCCGGAAGCGTTCGCTTTCTTCGCGCAAAGGTTCGGCGCGGACGACGCCGACTTTGTGAAAGCCTTCGGCGAGCGCTTTTCGCTTGATTTTTTCAGTCAGGGATATCACAGGTATATTCAGATTAACATAAATAAAAATCAGAAAAAAAGACCGGTCAGCGATGAAACCGACCGGTCTTTTGCAAAACATTTCAAACTGCGGATTTAGAAATTTATTTTTAATCCGAGCTGAAATTGCCGCTGATCGAACGACGCCGTCGGGCGGCTGAAATATCGTCCGCCGCTGTCGCGCTGACCGAAGGCGTTGACGTCATCGATAAACGGAGACGCTGCCGCTTCGTTAAAACGGTTGAAAAGGTTGAAGCCTTCGGCAATCAAATCGACGCGGAAACGCTCGTTGAAATAAAACGCGCGCGATACGCGCAGATCGACCGAAGCGTAAGAATGAGTGATGCCGCGATTTCGTCCGAGATTACCGATTGAAAAGCGCCCGTCGGTAATCAAAGGCGTACAGCCCGCGCGTCCCGGCTGGCAAAGCGTTCCGTCCGGCAAAACGCTCGGGCGGTCTGTTTGCGTCGATTGATCGTTGTTCGTATCGACGTTTGTGATGATGTTAAACGGACGACCCGACGACAGTTCGATGATCGGCGCTATCGTGAAATCAGCTAAGAATTTCTTGCCCCAGCTGTCAGCCGAACGCCAGCCCTGCGGCGAATTTAAAACTCCGCTGAATACGAAGCGATGGCGCTGGTCAAACAGCGAATCGGCTCTTTCGAGATCGAAGCGGTTGACGTCCTGCGCGATCAGCAAAGTCTGCAAATCGGAAGAGTCGTCGATCGAATGCGACCACGTGTAAGTTGCCAAAAACGTGAAATTATTGGCAAAGCGTCGTTTCAGCTCGACGTTCATCGCGTTGTAGTCTGAGTTGCCGTTGGAAAGCTGCGCGTTGACCGAACCGAACGGTGAGATAAGCCCCGGCGTTCTAAGCGTTCCTGCAAGCTGCGAATCCAAAACGGCTTTCGTTACCAAGCCGCCCGAAGCCGCCTGCGCCAGGAAATAATTCGGCGCGTTCGGGCGGAAGAAATTGGCGATTGCCGGGCTGATAACTCTTCCGGTCGGGCACTGAGCGATAATTCCCGGAATAACAACGCCGCACGTCACGCCGTACGGGTTTGTAAAGGTTGTGCCCGGCGCCGTCGTTGCGATCGTAATAAAGCCTACCGCTTCGGTTGTGCTGTTTGGATTGCGCCCGGCAAAACGCTGGAAATTTTGGATTTGCAGCGCCGTGTTCGGGGTATTTAAATCGGTCGGATGCGGAAGATTGCGCGCGCCGACGAAAAGATACGAAACCGAAAGCGACATATTGCTGGTCAATCGCTGTTCGATCGCTAAATTCGCCTGCGTAGCCGAAGCGTATTTAAAGTCTTTCGCAATCGGAAGCGTGAACGGCAGAACCGCTCCGAAACCGGAAAACGTCTGATCGTTGAAACGCTGGCGACCGAATTGATACTGCGATGTCGAAGCCGCGCCCGGCGTGTTAAATCCGGGCGGACAAATCGGGTTAGCCGAAGCCGTTGTGCAAACGGTTCCGTGAAATACCTGCGTCGCATTTAAAAGCGCGGTCGGCGCGGGGCTTCCCGGCGTCAAAACCGCTTGCTGCTGCTGTGCCGCGTCGGCGATGTCGGAGTTAAAAGCGGCTGCTAAAAGCGGGTGGTCGTAATACAAACCGATCGAACCGCGCAAAACAGTGCTGCCGTTGCCGAAAATATCTAATGAAGCGCCTAAACGCGGAGCAAAATTATTTGTGTCGCGCGGAAAGCCTTGCTGAACGCCGAGAACGTCCTGCGCCGCCTGAATATCCGAAGCGGAAAGATTGATTCCGGTCAGCGGATCGCGGAAAGCGACCGGAGCGATTGTTTCCGTCAGTTCCACGTCATAACGCACGCCGTAATTTACGGTTAAGCGTCTTGTCGCTCTCCATGAATCCTGCGCGAAAAAGGCGAGCGGTTTGTTTTTAATGCGGCTGATCGGATTTCCGAACCCTTGAATATAAATCGAAGGCAATCCGAGACCGTAAGCCTGAACCGGCGTGAAATCCGGCGGCGTCAGCGCGCCGAGCGTCGGGAAAGCGGCTAAATTGGTTGAGGCAAACGAGCCGAAATTGAAAAGCCCCGCAAAGTTTAATTCAAAAAGAGCTTCGGGAATTTCAATGAAATTGATGTCGCCGCCGAACTTGAACGTGTGATTTCCGACGACCCAGTTAAAGTTGTCGGCTATCTGGTAGCGCGTTTCCGTGCGCTGTACGGGCGAAAAAAGTTCTCGCCCGATAAATGCCGTCCCGGAAATGTTAAAGGCGACGGCATCGTTGTTTTGAGCGCGGAAAGACGTGTCGCGCTTGCCGTAGCTGAATCGAAGCTCGTTTAATGTCGTGCTGGTCAAAGTCGTGTTCAGGCTGGTGCTGAAAGAAGTGTCTTTAATATCGGTTATCCCTGTGCGCGAATAATCGTTTTGTCCTAAAGACTGATTTTGCGATTCGACTTGAATGCCTGAAACTTTGCTCGGATTGTACCCGAAGCGCATCGTCAATTGATTGTTGGAATTAAAGCTGTGATCGCCGCGAAGCGAAAAGAAATGAGTTTTGTCTCTGACCGGGAAAACTTTCTGCAAACTGAGCAGCGGTCGAAACGCAATCGGGTCGCCGTTGCCGCTCATCGTGCCGAAAGGAACGGGCGCGCCGCTTAAAAGAAAACGCGGACCGATTGCCTGACCAGCCGGAACGCCCAAATTCGGAATTAAGTTAACCAGCGAATTTGTTCCGAACAGCGCCGTACGGCTGCCGCTCGACGCAAAATTCAAATACGCGAGCGCGGCTGAAGGGCTGACTCCGAGCAGCGCCTGCGCGTATTGAGCCTGCGCGGGCGTCAGGTAATTATAGGTTTGTCCGCCGAGCGCGGGCGGCAATGTAATCGCAGCGGTCAATCCCTGCGTGACGTCGCTCGTAAAATAACCGGATTCGCGGCGCTGGCGACCTTCAAAAGCGGCAAAGAAAAATGTTCTGTCTCTGGCGATCGGACCGCCTAAAGTAGCTCCGTATTGTCCGCGCGTAAAGTCCGGCTTTTCTCCAGGAGGCGCAAACGGATTGCGAGCCTGAATTTCTTTATCGCGTAAAAATCCGAAAACGTTTCCGCGGAAATCATTGGTTCCGCTTTTGGTGACGACGTTGACGACGCCGCCCGTCGCGCGCCCGAACTCCGGCGCGTAGGAATTGGTCGCGACCTGATATTCCTGAACCGCTTCCTGACCGACCGTCGTGCGCGAGGCGTTAATCGAGTTGTCGGTAAAGTCGGCGCCGTCAACATTAACCTGAGTTGAGCGTCCGCGCTGCCCGCCGATGTTTAAACCTGAAGTCGGCGCGGGTCCGATCGGGCGACCATTGTCGCGTCCGACGGTTGAAAGCGTCAGCGCAAATCCCGTAGCGCTGCGCTCGTTGATCGGAAGATTTTCGATTCTTTCCTGATCGATTGTGTTGGCGACTGACGTTCTGCTCGTTTCGATCAGTTCGACCGATTCGCCGGAAACATTGACGACGACATCCTGCGCGCCGATTTCAACCGTGATTTTCAGATCGGCGCTTTGCCCGACGGTTAATCTGACCGGTGAAATTACCGTTCTTTTAAAGGTGGCTGCTTCCGCCGTTACTTCATAATCTCCGGGCGGAAGTCCGAGTATCTGGTATTCGCCCGAATCGTTTGCCGTTACCGAACGGGTAATGCTGGTGCCGATGTTTTTAGCGGTAACGGTAGCTCCTGAAACGGATGCTTCGTTCGGGTCAACTACCGTCCCGGTCAGATCTGCCGCGCTGGCTTGCGACTGAGCCTTCACGCTGCCAACACCTATTAATAAAATCATTGTCAAAAGCAAAAATTTTTCAATAATTGCAGGTTTTCTAAAAGAACAGGCTTTCATTAATTTTCTCCTTAAATTACGCGTAAAACCTTTTGCCATATCGTTATGGAATAACAATGCCGCTAAGTGGGTAGTCAGCATTTCGCCGAATCTGAAAATTTTCGATTCTTTTAATTTTTATGTTATCTAATATTTTAACCGACAAGAATGTTTTACGGATTTGATATGCTTTGAAGTTTTTATCGCAAAATACAATGAAAGGCAAGCAAAAAGCGGTCTTTTTTATGGTTTCATCATTTATTTTTATTGTCCGTTAAAGATTGCCGCGTCGAATGCGCCAAAAACCTTCGCGCTTTTTCGCTAAAACTTAGAGCTGTAATAATAAAGCGGCTTGCCTGAGGCACGAAAGCCGCCCGCCGCAGCCACGCGCATAAGCGCAGCCGGCTTTGAAATTTGTTGAAATAAAAGATTCGATAGTTTTCCTCGATTTGTTCCGCAGCAAAACTATTGTTCGCGATGCATCGGGCTAAAATTTCCGCGCTTTCGAGCGCCATCAGCATTCCGCTGCCCGTAAACGGGTCGATAAACGCCGCGGAATCGCCGACTGCAAACAAATTTTTTGCGGGACTTACGGTTTTTACGCCGAAGCCTTCAATTGAAACGGCAAGCCAATCGATAAAGGGCACGGCGTTTTTTAATGTTTCGCGCGCTCGCCGGTTTCTAAATATAATTTCTTCGACAATTTTACCGGCATCGCCGTTAAACTGCTTGACGAGATCGGCTTTTATCAAAAAACAGAAATTTGCCAGATCGTTTTCAATGCGGCTCAAACCGCCGTAGCCGCCGCGATAAAAATAAATCTCGCAGCGTTTTTTTTCAAGATCGACGTTTTCCAGATGCGTTTTGAAACCGACTAAGCGAGCCTGAGTTTTTGTTTTTCGGCTGCGGTTTTCAGTTTTCGCGAAAGACCGCTTTTCCGCTAATTTGCCTAAAACGTTCGCTCTGCCGGTCGCGTCAATCGTCAATCGCGCAGCGATTTCTTTTGTTTCGCCGTTTTTTAATTTAACTTTTACGCCCGAAACTTCTTCGTTTTCAAACAAAAGCCCGATCGCCTGCGCTTCTTCGAAAACTTCCACGCCGCAGGCTTTCGCTTTATTTATTAAGCGAAAATCCATCTCGGCGCGGCTCAAACTGAGCGCTCCCGAATTGCCGCCGAACCAATAACTTGGAACCGCAACGTTCGCGCCGCCCGGCGCGTAAAAAACGGTTTCCGCGATTCGCTCGCCGCCCGCTTCGAGGATCGAATCCAAAACGCCCAATTCGCTGAAATGCGGCAAACATTCCGGCGAAATGAATTCGCCGCAAAGCTTATGACGCGGAAATTTTTCGCGCTCGATCAGGCGAACGGCGAAACCGCGCATTGCAAGGCGAATGGCAAGACTCGTTCCTGCCGGTCCTGCGCCGACAATGGCGATTTCGGGTTTCTTCATAAACGTTATTTTACTCTTTCCCCGAGTTCTTTTGCGTTTTATTTTCTTTCTCATTCGTGCTATTCGTGTAAACAAGACGAAAAAAAAGTTTATGAAAATTATCCCGCTTTCAATCCCGACGCCGTTTTACGTCGGCGACGTTAATGTTTACCTCGTTAAAGAAGATCCTTTGACGCTGATCGACGTCGGACCGAAAACGCCGGAAGCCGCCGCCGCTTTGCGCGAAAAGCTCAAAAGAAACGGCGTGCGGATCGGGGACATTCGCCGCATCGTTTTAACACACGCGCACGAAGATCACTGCGGGCTTGCCAAACAAATTCGGGACGAAGCGGGAAACGCGGAAATACTCGTTCACCGTTGGGAAACCGGGCACCTTTTCGGCAGAATGTCGCGCGAAGAACATCGCAATCTGATCGCGCGCGCGGGCGTGCCCGACGCGGTTTTTCAGGAAATTCAAAGCGCGTATCAAGACATTTCGCTTTTGACCGACGTTTTGGCGGAAAACGAGTTTTCGGCTTTGCGCGACGAATCGGAAA
>JAOAPX010000082.1 GCA_025463125.1 Acidobacteriota bacterium
GGCAAACGCGTCTTGATAAAAGCTAATGACCGCGCCGAAATTCGTTTCCCGGTTTCAGCCGACAAAGCTGGAACGGCGCGTTTTCAAATCGCCGTTTCTTCTGGCAGCTTCGCCGACGCGGCGGAAATTTCTCTGCCCGTCTGGACGCCCGCAACTACCGAATCTTTTGCGACTTACGGCACGACGGACGAAAACGGCGCGATTTTGCAGCCGGTTCAAGCGCCGTCTGACGTTTACGCGCAGTTCGGCGGATTGGAGGTGACGACCTCTTCGACGCAGATGCAGGAATTGACCGACGCGTTTATATACCTGCAAACTTACCCGTTCGAAGGCACCGAGCAGGTCGCTTCAAGAATGATTTCGATTGCCGCTTTGAACGATGTTTTAACCGCTTTCAAAGCTAAAGAAATGCCTTCGGAAACCGAACTGAAAAAGCGTTTCGAGCGCGACATCGAGATTTTGAAATCCAGACAAAACGACAACGGTTATTTCGGAATGTGGCGGCGCGACGGCGAGCGCTACAAATACCCGTTCGTGACGGCTCACGTCGCGCATTCGCTCGTTCTGGCAAAAGCGAAAGGCTACAAAGTGCCGGACGAAATGCTGACGAAAGTTAAGCCTTATTTGAAAGATATCGAAAAGCACCTGAACGACGAATGGCATAAAAGCGCGCCGCAGGTTCGCTGGACGATTTCGGCTTACGCGATTTACGTTCGCAATTTGATGGGCGATAAAGACGCCGCGAAAGCGAAAAAACTTCTCGCCGAAGCCGGCGTCGAAAAAATGCCGTTTGAAGCTTTGGGCTGGATTCTTTCTGTTCTCGCAGAAGATAAAAATTCCGCTTTGGAAGTCGAGAACATCAAACGCTTTTTGATGAACCGCACAACTGAAACCGCCGCAACCGCAAACTTCGTCACCGATTACGGCGACAAAGCGTGGCTGATTATGTATTCCAATCGCCGCGCCGACGGCGTGCTTCTGGAAGCGCTGATCAAAGCCGACCCGAAAAACGATTTGATTCCGAAGCTCGTGCGCGGACTTTTAGATCATCGCAAAAAAGGCGCGTGGTCGAATACGCAGGAAAATGTGTTTATTCTTTTAGCTCTGGACAAATATTTCAACGCTTTCGAAAAAGTGACGCCGGATTTTGTCACGCGCATCTGGCTCGGAAACGCGTACGCGGGCGAGGAAAAATTTGCCGGTCGTTCGATTGATTCGAATCTGTTGAATATCCCGATGAATTACTTGCTCGAACAAAACGGAACTTCAAATTTGATTCTCGACCGGCAAGGCGCCGGGCGACTTTATTACCGAATCGGAATGAAATACGCGCCGAAAAATCTGAAACTCGCGCCCGCCGATTACGGTTTCACGGTTCTGCGAAAATACGAGGCGATTGACAACGCCGACGATGTCAAACAAAACGCCGACGGAACGTGGACGATAAAGAGCGGCGCGCGCGTTCGCGTGCGTTTGACGATGATCGCGCAGGCGCGTCGTTATCACGTCGCGCTCGTTGATAATCTGCCCGCCGGTCTGGAAATTTTGAATCCCGAATTAGCCGTCACCGAAACGATTCCGCGAGACGCCGGAAATATTCCTGTGATCGAATACGGTTCGCAATCTTACGGGCGCGGTTATTACAACTGGCGTTACCAATGGTTTGAACACCAGAATTTCCGCGACGAGCGCGCCGAGGCGTTTGCTTCCTTACTCTGGGAAGGCGTTTACAATTATTCTTACGTTGCGCGGGCGACAACGCCCGGCGCGTTCGTCGTGCCGCCCGCCAAAGCCGAAGAAATGTATCACCCGGAAACCTTCGGGCGCACCGGGACGGATTTTGTGAACGTCGAATAGCCGTGCGGAAAATGAAGAACGCGGCGGGCGAGAGTTGCCGGATAAGCGAATTTATCCTGCGAAATCTTGCCCGTTTCGCCGTTTTTTTATGTTAGAATGCGTTCATTATGAAACCTTTAGCCGCTTTGATTGTCGCTTTTGTGGTTTTCGTTCACGTCAATGCGCAAACGAAAACCGATTTGCAGAAATTGGTCGAAACCGAAATCGCTTTTGCAAAAGCCGCCGAAGCGAAAGGAACGAAAGCCGCTTTTCTGGAATTTTTGTCGGACGAAGGCGTAATTTTTCAGCCGACGGAAATGAACGGGAAATCTTACTGGAAAAATCAGCCTGAATCTGCGGCTTTGCTTTCCTGGCGACCGACGCGGGCTGACATTTCTTCGGACGGGAATCTGGGTTACACGACGGGCGGCTGGGAATTGCGCCCGAACGGCAAAATCGGAAAAGCGACGAATTTCGGGCAGTACGCGACCGTCTGGCAAAAGCTGCCGGACGGAACTTTCAAAGCCGTTTTAGACATCGGCGTTTCGTTTGATAAATCGGCGCTTAAAACTGCCTGGGACGCGCCGAAAGATGCCGGAACGGGCGAGAAAAACCCGAAATCACAAGTCGATATGGGAACGCTGACCGATATTTTTTCCAAAAAACAATTGGCGAGCGGTTATTTTAATTACCTGGCTGAAGACGTCATCGTTTTGCGCGATAATTCTCAGCCGTTTCGCGGTCAGAAACAGGCTTTTATCGAGCTTGAAAAAATTGATAAAAATTTCCCGCCCGAAGGTTTTCTGAACTTCAGCGCCAATGTTTCGAAAAATTACGGGAATATGATGTATTCGTGGGGCGTCTATCAATTGACGCTGAAAGATAATTCGGTCAAAAAGTGGAATTTTATGCAGGTTTGGAAATTCCGCGACAAAAAATGGCAGATCGTTCTCGACGTGCTTACCGCCGTTAAAAATTAAAAATCAACAACTACAAAGCTGTAATTGTTGATTTTTAATAATGCGAGCGGTTTTTTGAACACGCAAACGGCAAAGTTTTGTGAAAATTGTTTTGTAAAACTTACTGCTGCGGTATGCCGTAATTCGTATCGTAGGAATCGGGTTGAGGCGGTCCGTCAAAGCGCGTCTGCCGTTCCGCCGGAAAAACGCTTCTGTAAGCGATAATGTTGGCGGCGTAAATTACCGGCAGGACGAAAAATATTCCTATGCAGAGAGCGATAACGCCTAAAAGCGCAATCAGGGTTTCAAAAATAAGCAGAACGATTATGCCGCCGAAATTGCTCGCCGCTCCGCTCAGGCTCAATTTGACCGCGTCAACCGTATTCAAATTGTGTTCGGCGACCAGGGGCAAAGCGAAAAACAGCAAAATCTGAAGCGCTAAGCTCACCAGGAAAGCGCCAATATAAGAAACAATGAGAACCGGCGTTAAAATTCCAAAAATTGATTCCAGACCTTGCAGAGCCGCGGCGTCAGCAGCTTGATCGGAGCCGAAAGATACGAACAAATACGCAAATAATGCCAGTATGAGCCACGGAATCAAGGGTATAAGAGTGATCAGCATCGCCGGCAAAAAGCGGCTGAATCCTTCGAAGAACATCGCAAAATTCGGTTCATCGCTGCGCATTTTCGCCAGCAGAGCGATATAAACTCCGCAGAGCAGAGGTCCGGTTAAAAAAACATTTATAAGGTCGCCGATATAGGGAATCAAACCGACCACTATCGTGATTACAATCATAATTACGGACATTCCCAGAAATAATCCGTAATTGGGTTTTATCAGCGCCCAGCCCTCACTTATGCAGTTTGACGGATCTATAGCGCTTTCTCTAATTTCAAGCTCAGCCATTTTTTTTGTTTATTTTCCTCGTTAATTGGTGTGAAAAAATTGTCTTAAAGACAGTGCCACAAATACAAACTTTTGACAATAAAATTTTTATAGACTTGCCAAACGAAATATTCCAAAGCAAACTTTTGAATCGTGAACCAATCATTTTCAAAAGTCGTCGAACTGTTAAAACTTGAAGCCGCCGCTATCGAGCGGACGGCGCAGATTCTGGATAAAACTTCTGTCGAAAAAGCGATCGAGATTCTTTCGTGCTGCGACAGCAAACTGATCGTTACGGGCGTCGGGAAATCCGGCGTAATCGCGCAGAAAATCGCGCAGACGATCGTTTCGACCGGAACGGTAGCCGTTTACGTTCATCCGTCCGACGCGCTGCACGGAAGTCTCGGCGTGATCGCGAAAGGCGATGTCGTTATCGCGCTTTCAAATTCGGGCGAAACCGACGAGATTCTGGCGCTTTTGCCGACGATAAAACAGCGCGGAATCGCGATTATCGCGATTGTCGGTAATTTGGATTCGACGCTCGCGCGGCAATCGGAAGTCGTGCTTGACGCTTCGGTCGATAAAGAAGCCTGCCCGCTCAATCTCGCGCCGACGACTTCGACGACCGTCGCGCTCGCCATCGGCGACGCGCTCGCTATGACCTTGATGGAAGCGAAAAATTTGACGGCGGAAGATTTTGCGGCGAACCATCCGGCGGGCAGGCTCGGCAAAAGGCTGACGCTGAAAGTGGCGAATTTAATGCACGAAAGTCCGAACGTCTCGCCCGGATCCGGGTGGCTCGAAGTCGTTAAATCTATTTCGAAACACGCGCTCGGAGCCGTTAATGTGGTTGATGAAAACGAAAAATTAATAGGAATAATCACCGACGGCGATTTGCGCCGGACAATCGAAAAAACTTCGCCCGAAAACTTCGCCGCTCTGAAAGCCGAACAAATGATGACGCGCTCGCCCGTCACGGCGACGCCGGAAATGCTCGCTTACGACGCGCTGCGGCTGATGGAAAATCGCCCGCGCCAGATCGCCGTTTTGCCTGTTGTTAACGAAACAAATTCGGCGATCGGCTTGCTGCGTCTTCACGATATTGTGAGAAGCGGTTTATAAAAAATAAATGAAATTTTAACTCTTTGTAGAAAAACTTGTAGAAAAAATTGTAGAGAAAGATTTCATTTTGTAAACGTATTCGCGAAAAAAATCTGGAACAATCTCGGCGCGGTTTACATCTCAAACGCTGTCATAAAATTAAATTTCAGATGTCCGAAATTTTTTATTTTATAAGGATTAATTTGATGAAAAAATTTCTAAGCTTATTTTTTGCGATTTTATTGTTCGTCTCATTTGCCCGTGCTCAGACGACCGAAGTGACGATTCAACTGAACGAGCAGTTTTTCGACGCGCTCCTCGACGCGGTTTTTAAAAGCTCGACTCCGCTCGAATTTCCGCTGGCTGAAAACAATACGAAGCTGAAAAATCAAACTGCAAATTCATTTGTTTCAAGCTTTAACGAGTATTCAACTGAAGCTTCGAGCACGAAATCCGCATATGCTCGTTCGGTTTGCAGCGAATCGATTCGTTTGCAGAGAGAAATCGACGGCGTGCGGACGGCGGTGCGTTTTCGCGACGGGAAAGTTTTCGCGCCGATCGCTTTTTCGGGAAATTATAATCCGCCGCTGATCGGCTGCGTCGAGTTTTCCGGCTGGGCGGAAACGAACATAGAGCTTGAATTCGATCGCGAAAGACAGGCTTTGATCGGGCGAGCGCGGGTTTTGAACGTCAGTTTGAGCGGCACGCGCGGCATCGGCGGCAGCTTGATTACACGGCTCGTGCAAAGTTCGATCGATAAAAGAATCAACCCGATTCAAATTATGCAAACCGACAAAGTTTCGTTTGTCGTTCCCGTGCAAAACGCCGGAAGTTTGCGAATGAAAGCTGTCGGGATTCGTCACGAAGTCGCAAACGGAATTTTGAATGTCCACATCGCTTACGAATTTCTAAGGTCGTAGACTAAAAGCGTAAAGCGTCGCCTCAAATAGTGTCTGAAAAAGGCTGAATGTTATAAAAAACCGTTTTATTTCAATATTTGCTTTTTGGAACGACAATTGCTGAATAATCGGTGGAGAAAATTCACGAAATTTGTTCACTAAAATTAGAAAAGGAAAATATGAAACAGAATTATATTAAAAAAATCACCTTTTCAGCTTTTGTCGGCTCGGCAATATTGCTCGGCACAGGCGATTTCGCCAATGCTCAAAGGCGCAATAACCGCGAAGAAAGACAGCAGCAGAGAGAAGAAAGACAACAGGAACGCGAACAGCGACAGGAACAGCCTCAGGAACAGGGAGCGCAGGAACGCCGGCGGCAGGAACAGCAGCCGCAGCAGCAGCGCGAATCCTCTCAGCAACAAAGACGGCAGGCGATGCAGCAGCGCAGCGAACAGCAGCAGCAGCGCGAAAATCAAAGCCGCGAATCTCAGCAAAATCGCCAGAACTAAGAACGCCTGATTCAAATGGAGCAGCAGCAGCAGCGCCGCGGCAGAACTCAGCGCGACGAACAGAACCGTTACGAAGAACAGCGTCGCCAGCGACAAAATCAAGAGCAGCGGCAGGTTTGGTCGAATCAAAGACAAA
>JAOAPX010000091.1 GCA_025463125.1 Acidobacteriota bacterium
AGCAAATCTGCGTTGCTCAAAACTGGATGAGCCGAAAGATGTCTGATTTGTTGAATAGAATTTAAATTTGTAAAGTCAGAAGTATCTAACAATTCAGTTTTATCTTTTACACTTTTAAGAAGATGTATTTCCCAATCTGGACTATTTGGATTTGCTTTCTGCTTTGTTTCTGTTTCTGTAAGAATATCTTTAGCAACAGAATCATTATCAACATCACGAAGATACTGTAATTTGTAAATCAAATCGCAAATAATAACAGACCACAACATAACAACAGCAGAACGATAGTTTCCTGTTTGATAAGAACTTAAAACTTCCTGAAAGTATTGTTTGGTTTGTGAATTATCTATTCTTTCAAAAGATGATTCAATGGAATAATCAATCATGATTTTTAGTATTTTTAGTATTTGCAAATTAAATCCGAATATTCCCAATCTTTTCGGGCTTTTTGTCCGAAGTCGTTTTCAGATATGGAGAATTGTCCATTTCGCGTTTGTCTTTTGAGTCGGACGAGTGCCAGTTCATCCATTCGGTCGGCGCGTCGAAGGTTTCGCCGCCGTGTGTTGTGAGTCTCGGGCGGATTCGGCACATAACGGGCGTGTTGATGCCGACGCCGGAGATTACGGCTTGACCTTTTGTGAGAGCGGGAAGCTCGGCGAGCATCGCGCGTCCTGCGCCTTCGACCGATTGAGCGACGGTTTGCTGGTCGATCGGGTTGACGATTCGCATAATGATTTGCGTCATGCATTGCGAGAGAACGTCCTGATCGAGCTTGCCGGGACGCTGCGTGATAAGCCCGATTCCGACGCCGAATTTTCTGCCTTCGCTTAAGATTTGTTTCAAAATGTTTGTCGAAACGACGCTCGCACCGGCGGGCGCGAAGCGGTGAGCTTCTTCGAGCAAAGTAAAGACCGGGTACGGCAGATGATTTTCCGTGTTCGGCGCGGCTTCTCCGCGAACGGTGAACATACGCGCTTTGTTGACGCGCCGCAGTAGCGTGCCGACGATGACTTGCTGCTCGTGCTGTTCGATGTCGGACAATTGCAGGATCGTGCAGCGTCCGGGCGCGAACAAATCTCGAAGCGGAATGTGATCGTTTGCCGAAAAGATGCTGTCGGGTTTGTCGAAGCGGGAATCGAGTCGCCACAAAAGCCCGTCGATCGAGGAGACGTTGCCGCCGTCGCCGTTTTTCTTTTCGTCGCCGAATTTCTGTTTGTTTACCTCGTCGCGCAAATCGTGGTAAGCGTACGCGTAATCCTGTCGCCGCTCGACGCGCAATCTTTCCTGCAAGCTGCGAAACGCCTGCGCCAGAAAATGCAGCATCTTGTCGCTCGTTCCCTCGGGCAAAAGATATTTCACGTCAGCTTCGGTTAAGGTCGAAAAGCGGACCTTGATTTTATCGGGCGTAAAGATTTTTACTTCCGGCTTGTAGCCGTCTTCGGCGAAAAACTGCGAATCGCCCATAATCGAACTCATCGTGTGATACTCGCCGTGCGGGTCGACTATAAGAACGGCGGCGCGGTTATGCGGCTGCATCAATTCCTCGACGAAAACGCCGGCTGTGTAAGATTTTCCCGATCCGGTCGAAGCTAAAATGGCGAGATGCGTCGAAACAACGTCTTTAACGGAAAGCACAACCGGAACTTCGCCGGATTCGCGCGTCAGAAGGCTCCCGATATGCGCCGCGCCGGTTTGCGACCGTCTGCGCGGCGAAAGCATCTGCGCGAGCGTTTCCGATGAAGTCATATAAACGGCGTCGCCCGGATTCGGCGGAATGCGCGGATTGACGAAATCTTTAAGCGTAGAGCTGAAATACCCGATCGTTTCGACCGTGATTTCATAAATCTCGCAGCCGTCGCCGTCCAAGCCGATAAGCGACGAAACGAGCGCGGGCGGCGTGTTCGGGTCTGAAAGAAAAACGTCGGGCAAATTCCTGATGAGCTTGCGCGATTTGATAGTGCCGACGATCTGGCGTATCTCTTCGCCGACATCGGCGCGGTAATAAACGAATTCGCCGATGCGCGTTTTTTTGTTGTCTTTCGTAATGAAAAGGTATTCGTGCGGCTGCTCGCCCGGTCCTTTGACCGTGCCGGTTAAAAAATCTTGTGCTGTCATAGTTTTATTATCTAAAAATCCGCCGGACTTTTCACGCCGAGACGATGTTGATTGAGGACGTGCGTGTAAATCATCGTCGTTGTCAATTCCTTGTGTCCGAGTAAATCCTGAATCGTGCGAATGTCGTAACCGTCCTGAAGCAGATGCGTGGCAAACGAATGGCGAAGCGTGTGCGGGCTGGCGGTTTTCGGAATCCGGCTTTTTCGCAGCGCGTCTTTAAAAACCTTTTGCAGGCTTGACGCCGAAACGTGATGTCTGCGCTTTGCGCCCGAACGCGGATCGGCGCTCAAACTTTTTGACGGAAAAACATATTGCCAAGCCCATTCAATTTCGGCGTTCGGGTATTTTCTCGAAAGCGCGAAAGGCATATAAACTTTTCCCAAACCGTGCCGCAAATCCTGCCGGTAAATTTTTTCCGCCGCCGTTAATTGTTTTTGCAGCGGTTCGATCAGCTTCGTCGGCAAAACCGTAAAGCGGTCTTTCGCGCCTTTGCCGTCGCGCACGACGATTTGCCGAAATCCGAAATCCAAATCCTTGACGCGCAAACGCAAGGCTTCGTTTAAACGCAGCCCCGAACCGTAAAGCAGATTAGCGATTATCCAGTTTGTGCCGCTTAGCTGATTAATAATCAGCTTCACTTCGTCTTTGGTCAGAACGACCGGAATATGACCGGATTTTTTGGCGGGAGTGAACGCGCCGAGCCACGGCAAATCCGTTTTCAAAACCTCTTTATAAAGAAACAAAACGGCGGACAGCGCCTGATTCTGCGTTGACGCGGAAACGTCTCCTTCAACCGCGAGATGCGATAAAAAAGCTTCGACTTCAGCCGCGCCCATTTCCCCCGGATGCCGCACATTATGAAAGAAAATATAACGCCGAATCCATTTAATATAGGTTTGTTCGGTCTGATAGCTGTAATGCCGCATTCGCATTGTCGAACGAACTTGATCCAACAGTTTCGACATATATTTATAATTCGCGGTAATTTATTATGCGGAATTGCAAATTACCAGCCAAGATAGCTCATAATTACATTCAAAGTCAACAATTTGTTGACTTTTGTTCTTAGGTAAGTTTATAAATAATTCGGTATAACACCGAAACAATTCGGGTGAATACAAAGTTAGGTGCTTCTTGGTAAAATCGAAACGAGTAATCTTTATGGCAAAACAAATCTCATCACTCATTTTGCTTTTCGGCTTGTGCGCTTTCACCGCTTTTCCGCAAGCTAAAGATGCGCCTTCAACCGAAAGCAATCTTTACGCGAGAACTTTATCGGCTTGTCTTGCTAAGGAATTAGAAGACTATGGAAAACTTGGGACGATCCGCGTAGATTACGAAAACCGCGTCGTTGAGCGTAACATTCACCTGACCGATAAATTGCCGACGCAATTCGGAAAAGTTAAAGTTGAGTATTTGGACTCTGAAACGCTCCGTGAGCGTTACCAAAAGTCGCGCAAGGAAATACAAGTTCTTTCGTTGCGTCCGATGAAGAACGAAGGCGCAACTTTGATTATCAGCATTGGAAACTATTGTTTTAGTTATACGAATTAGTCTTACAATTATGGGTTGGAAGGCGGTTGCACAGTAAAGTTTAACTTTGACAGTTCGCAGAACAACTTTGCTTTGACAAAAATAGACTTGTGGGGAATATAACGACGCACCTAACAATTCAATGGACGTGAGGGCGAAACAGCGACTTTGTTATTCACGTTGTCCGTTCCTTATTGGGCTTCTATTCGGTTTCGCCCCACGTCATCTCAACCGTTAGCCGCCTCGTGGTTCTCCAGCCTTGCAAATTTTGGTATCATACTGAATTGAGGCAACAATCTATGCAGAAAACTTCTTTAATTCAACGCTCCGATGAAATTCTTGGAGGAACGCCTGTATTTACCGGAACTCGTGTGCCTGTCCAAACTCTGTTTGATTACCTTGAAGAAGGCGACAATCTTGATGAATTTCTTGACGACTTTCCTGCCGTTACGAAAGAACACGCAATTATGGTTCTTGAAAAAATGAAAGAGGCAATGTTGACGCAAGAATATGAAAGTGTTGCTTGACGAATGCGTGCCGCGCAAGTTGGGGCGCGAGTTAGCAGACCACGAAGTTCAGACGGTTACGAAGCGAGGGTGGTCAGGAATCAAGAACGGAAATCTTTTAGCATTAGCCGCGACAGAATTTGATGTTTTCCTAACGGTTGACCAGAATCTGAAATACCAGCAGAACCTGGAAAATTTCAACATCGCTATTGTTCTTTTAATTGCCCGAAACAACCGACTGAAAACGTTACTACCTTTGATGCCAGAGGTTAGAGAAGCATTAAGCGAGATAACGAAAGGCGACTTTATTCATATTGGCGGCGGCTAACAATTCAATGGACGTGAGCGCAAAACAGCGACTCTTTTATCACGTTGCCGTTTTCTTTCAGCTTGCGTGCGGCGGTTTTGCGCCACGTCATCTCAATCGTTATATGCTTCTTGGTAAAATAGTATGAAGAACTTATTTTTGCTTTTGGCTTTAATTTTTGTAGCCTTTGTAAATATTTCATTTGCTTGCACTCGTTTCGAGTTCGGTGTTCCGATTCAAGCTGAATTTACGCGAGCCGATGCTGTCTTTATTGGTAAAGCTGTAAAAGTTGAAGATTTAACAGGAAAAGACGACTATCCTGATAATTGGCTCAAAGTTCAGTTCAAAGTTCTGCAAAATTTCAAGGGTGCTGAAAACACAACTTTTACCATAATTACAAATGATTGGAGAGC
>JAOAPX010000115.1 GCA_025463125.1 Acidobacteriota bacterium
CCGCTTTGTTTCGTCGCCGGTTACGCTTTCGCATGGTTCGCGCATTTTTTCGTCGAACACAACAAACCCGCGACGTTTCAATATCCGCTCTGGTCTTTTATTTCCGATTATAAAATGATGTGGTTTATGCTGACCGGCAGAATGAACGCGGAAGTCGAGAGAGTTGAAAATAACGGGAAGCGGAAAACGAATAACGAATAACGAATAACGAAAAGTGAATAACGAAAAGTGAATAACGGAAAACGAAAAGCGAATAATTGAGAGTATTAAAAACAGAAATTATCCATTAGCCGTTTTTTATTTTTAGCCGTTTTTTATTTTCCGTTACCTGAGATTTTTTTTAAGTTGTTTTTAGCCGTTTTGTTGTCCGGGTCAAGTTCGAGAGCCTTTTTATAATCGGCAACCGCTTGCTCGATGTTCCCGATGTCTTCATAAGCCGCGCCGCGATTGTTGTAAGCCGAGAAATCGTAAGGGTTTAGCTCGGCGGCTTTGTTGTAATCGGTGATTGCTTTTTCGAACTGTTCGGTCGCGTGGTAAGCGATGCCTCGATTGTTGTAAATGCCGTAATCGTTCGGATTGTTTTCGATCGCTTTCGTGTAAGCTTCAATCGCCTGCTCGTATTTTTTCTGACCGTAAAACTTGTTTCCCTGACGGAAAAATTCCTTCGAAGCTTTAAGCGACGCTTCAGCGGGAACTTCGGCGGGACTGTCGGCTGAGGCAGCCGTCGATTGTTCGGAATCGCCAACCATAGCTTCTCTCGAACCGGTCGAGCCGGTCGCGCCGAAAAGATACGAAAACGTTAAGATCGTCACGCCGCTCAAAACCAGAATCAAAAACAAAACAGCCGTCGAAGGCATTTTCAGATCGGTAATTTTGCGCCAGCCTTCGCCGAGGTTTCGTTCGAGCGGGATTCGCAATTTTACGACCGTCGCGCGCGTTTCTTCTTTATCGCTCAAGGGAAAAGCGCGCGTTTTATCAATGACGGCGCTCGCTTCGGAATAATTGTTCAAAAAAGCCTGCAAATCTTCGCGCATTTCCGTCGCGGTTTGATAGCGGCGCGGCGCACGTCCTTCCAGTTCGCGATCTTTTTCCAGCGCTTTGAAAACGATTTTTTGCAGCTGCACAGGAATTTCAAACGGCAGCGGCTTCGGCTCGTTCATCAAAATCGCGTACATCGTTTCCATCGCCTGCGCCTGCGGAAAAGGCAGAAATCCGGTTAAAAGTTTGTAAAGCAAAACGCCGACCGACCAGATGTCCGTCTGCACGCTGCGCACGCCTTCGAAAGCTTCGGGCGACATATAGCTTTCCGTCCCGACGATTGTCGATGTGACGGTAGCCGTTTCGATCGCGCGCGAAATGCCGAAATCGGCAAGGCGCGGCGTGTTGCCGAACATTAAAATATTGGCGGGCTTAATGTCGCGGTGAATGATGTTTTTCGAGTGCAGATATTCCAAGCCGCTTAAAATCCCGATCGTTATTTCGACCGCTTGCCGGACGGGAAGTTTGCCTTCGGTTTTAAGACGATCGGCGAGCGAGCCGTCTTCGGCGTATTCGCTGACGATGACGGCTTGCCCGTCGTAAATATCGGCGTCGATAATCGGCAAAACGTTCGGATGCCGGCTCGCTTCTTCCCAAAGGGTTGCTTCCTGCCGCAGCGTTTCAAAATCGATCTGCTCGTCGAACGGCAATTTTATCGCCACTTTTTTCGTCACCAGCGGCGATTTTTTTTCCGCCAGCCAGACTTCGCCGAAACCGCCTTTTGAAAGTTTTTTCAACAATTCGTACTGCCCGATTTTTTGTTTTGCCTGAAACATATTCGCTTGTTTTTAATTATAAGCTAAACAAGCGTATTTGAAGAAAATACGCTCTTTTTTTTAAAAAAGCGGATACGTGTGAATTAATTAGCGCGATAAAACGCCGGATTTACCGGGTGATGCGCGTTATTGAGATGTCAGTCGGTTTGCGCGAAGCGTTATTGGCTTCTCTAAGGTTTGATACAAGCTTTAAAGACTGATTCAGCCGGTTTCGATTTTTTGCGAAATCAATTCGAGCGAGCGGTTGCTGCGATACGAAATGTTAAAATGCCCGTCGTCGAATTCTTCGTGAATAAAAGGAATTCCGAAATCTTTGAGTTTTTCGCATAAAACGCGCGCGCCGATGTCGAGCGCAAATTCGTCGCGCGTTCCCGCGTCTATGTAAAGCAGGCGCAGAGATTTCAGGTTTTCCACAGACTTTTCCACAAGACGCGCAGGATCGTGAGCGAGCCATTTTGCCCAAACGTCGGCGCGAAGCTCGCCGGTTTTTAAATCAAACGGCAGATCGAATCCGATTTCAGAATTCGGATTCGGCGAATAGCAGGCGCTCATACCTATGATATTTAACCCTGCAAAATCGTCTTTGCCTTTTTTCGCATGCTCGTCCCACATCTTTTCGACCAGCCGAAGCGGCTGATTGTTTATCACGCGCACGGCTTTCGGAAAATCCGGCAGGTAGCAATAATCGAAATAAGCATCGCCGCTTGTCGAGCAAGCCAGACCGAAAACGTCGGCGTGGCGCAGCGCCATAACGAGCGCGCCGTAGCCGCCCGAAGATTTTCCCATCACGGCGCGCGCGTTTTTATCCTTTAGCGTTGAGAAATTTTCGTCAACGAACGGCACGATTTCTTCGATTAAATAATCTTCGTAATTGCCCGTCGCGCTTGAATTTATATACTGCGAGCCGCCGTAATGCGTAAAGCAATCGGGCAAAACGGCGATCATCGGTTTGATTGTGCCGTCGCCGATCAATTTATCCATTCGCTCGGCGAAATTCGGCGTAAAAGCGTTGTCGTTGAGCATCATTCGCCCGCGCCCCGTAAAACCGGTCAGCGCGTAAACCGCCGGGTAACGCTTGCTTTCATCGTAACCGGGCGGCAGGTAAACGATCACGTCGCGCTCGAACGGATCGCCGAGCGGATTGTTTCTTAAAATGCGGCTTTCGTGCCGCCGAATTTCGATAGTTCCTTGCTTTTGCGGTTTTTCAGTCATAACATTAAAGTCTTTATTGCGGTAGATTATATTAGAAGTTTTCGAATGAGGAAATTGTTTGCAGGCGGAAATATAAAGTTTCCGCTTTTAGCGGTAAAGAGAAGTAAAGAAACCGGGACGAACGTTTTTCGAAATTGAATAGAAATGGCTGGCGAAGTTTTTTCCGTAAATCCGAATACGCTTAACTCGACTATCGAATTCTTGACGGCGATGGTTACGCCGACGCTGCTTATTTCGGCGACCGGCTCGCTTGTTCTTTCAACTTCGACGCGGCTCGGGCGCGTTGTTGACCGCGTGCGCGATCTGGAAAGCCGGCTTTCCACCCTGATTCTGACCGAAGATAAGGAAAAAGTGCCGCTTTACGAAATTCGCGTGGAAACGATCGTCAACCTGCTCGACAAAGTGACGACGCGCTCGAGAATTTTGCAGCGGGCGATGGGCGCTTTTTATTACGGTCTCGGCTTTTTTATTTTAACGAGCGTGACGATCGCCGTCGCCGGACTTTTTAATATCGCGCGCTGGATGCCGATTCCGGTCGGCGTCGTCGGCATTGTGTTTTTGTTTTACGGCAGCGTTTTGATGCTGCGCGAAACCAGGATGGCGACGGCGACGATCAACGCCGAAATGGACTTTACGTGGGAGCTGGCGCGAACGGTCGCGCCGGAAAACATCATTAATAAATACGGATACAATGCCTGGGGAAGAAAAATACGCCGAACCAAACTTTCTAAACTTGTGGCGGAGCGGCGAACTGAAAACAAGAGTTGAACAGCTTGAAAAACTGCTTGAAAGCTGCACGGTTTGCCCGAAAGACTGCGGAAACAATCGTTTAAACGACGAAATCGCCGCCTGTTATTCCGGGCGTTTGCCGATTGTGTCGAGCTTTACGGCGCATTTCGGCGAAGAGCCGGTTTTGTCCGGCACGGGCGGCGCGGGAAACATCTTTTTCGGCAACTGCAATCTGCGCTGCGTTTACTGCCAGAATTTTCAAATCTCGCAAACGTGGAAAACGCAGAAAAAAAACGAGATAACGCACGAGCGGCTCGCCGAAATGATGCTCGAGCTGCAAACTCGCGGCTGTCATAACATCGGTTTTGTTTCGCCGACGCATTTCGCCCCCCAGATGGCGCGCTCAATTTTAATTGCCGCCGAACGCGGCTTGCGTTTGCCGATCGTTTACAACACGAACGCTTACGATTCGGTGGAGGTTTTGCGCCTGCTCGACGGCATCGTCGATGTTTACCTGCCCGATTTGAAATACTCCGACAACGGCGCGGGTTTTGAATATTCGAAAATACGTGATTACGCGACTCACGCGCGGGCGGCGATTAAGGAAATGTTTCGCCAAACCGGCGATAAACTGATTTACGGCACTGACAATTTATTAAAACGCGGCTTGGTCATACGGCTTCTGGTTTTGCCGAACGACCTGGCGGGAATCGAAGAAAATCTGCGCTGGATACGCGACGAGCTTTCGCCGAAAACGGCGATTTCGCTGATGGCGCAGTATTACGCGACGAACAAAGCCGCGACCGACGAGCGCTACATTTTATTATCGCGCCGCATCTCCGAGCGCGAATGGTTCGAAGCCGTCGAGCTTTTGGAAGAACTGGGCATCGAAGAAGGCTTTATGCAGGAATACGAATCGGCTTCATATTATTATCGCCCCGATTTTACGGATGAAGACAAACCTTTCAAAGATATTAGAGATTTTCAGTAAACCTTAAAAATAAACCTTAAAATAAACCTTAAAATGACGGAAAAAGACAAAGAATTTATGCGCCGCGCGATCGCTCTGGCGCAAAACGGAATTGAACGAAACGACGGCGGACCGTTCGGCGCGATCGTCGTAAAAAACGGCGAAATTGTTGCCGAAGGAAACAATCGCGTCACCTCGACCAACGATCCGACGGCGCACGCCGAAGTCGTCGCAATCAGAAACGCGTGCGAAAGCCTCGGCACCTTTCAGCTCGACGACTGCACGATTTACACTTCGTGCGAGCCGTGCCCGATGTGTCTCGGCGCGATTTACTGGGCGCGCCCGAAACAGGTTTTCTACGCCTGCACGCGCGAAGACGCCGCCGAAATCGGTTTTGACGATCATTTTATTTATGACGAAATCGAAAAACCGATCGAGCAAAGACACATAAAAAGCGTCAATTTCCTGCGCGACGAAGGCTTAAATGTTTTTGAAAACTGGGTTAACAAGACGGACAAAACCGAGTATTGATGGGGTTTTTAGTGGGGAATGGTGAATGATAAATGAAAAACCGGGAAGATTTTTCTTTCATTCATCATTCACCGTTATTCATTCATTATTAAAACCGTTCACAATTAAAGAATGTCTTCATTTTTCAGCAATTATTTTTTCATTTTTCTCGCAATTTTAGCCGGGATGGCGATGCCGACGCAGGCTGTCATTAACAGCAGATTGGCGACCTCGATCGACAGCCCGATTTTAGCCGCGTTTATTTCGTTTGCGGTTGGCACAATCGCGCTTTTCATATATATTCTCTTGACCGGCGTGCCTTTAAGCAGTATTGCAGCGGCAAAAGACGCGCCGCTCGTCGCGTGGGTCGGCGGAATTCTGGGCGCTTTTTTCGTGGCTGTCATGGTGACGATCGTTCCGCGCATCGGCGTCGCGCTCACGTTTAGCCTGGCGATTGCCGGGCAGATGCTCATAACGCTTTTGATCGACCATTTCGGCTGGCTCGGCGTTCCGGAAAAACCGATTAATTTATACAGAGTGTTTGGCGCGGCATTGATTACCGTCGGCGTGGTTTTGATTCGAAAGTTTTAAGAAGTTTTTGACACGGATGCACACAGATTGAAGATGATAAAAGCAGATATTTTTTGGGGATTTATCCGTTTTAATCCGATTTTACCCGTGTGCATCTGAGTCTAAATCGTATTCAAATGATTAAATTTATTCTCAATAATCAAACCGTCGAAACCGGTTTGCCGAAAGGCTCGACCGTGCTGGATTTCGTCCGCTATCACAAAAATCTGAAGGGGACGAAAATCGGCTGCCGCGAAGGCGATTGCGGCGCGTGTACGATTTTGGTCGGCGAACTTGTTGATGAAAAAGTAAAATATCGCTCGCAAACTTCCTGCCTGATGCCGCTCGCCAATGCGAACGGGAAACACATCGTCACAATCGAAGGCATCAACAAACCGAACGACGAATTAACCGAAGTGCAAACGGCGATGGTCGAAGCGAGCGGAACGCAGTGCGGTTTCTGCACGGTCGGATTCGTTATGTCTCTGACCGGATTTGCGATTGATGAAACGCCGAAAACCGCCGGATCCGCGATTTCCGCGATTGACGGAAATATCTGCCGCTGCACGGGTTATAAATCAATCGAACGCGCGGCGGAAAGTTTGACGCGTGTTTTAAATCAAAAAAACGGGCAGTCGAGAATCGATTTCGCGATTGAAAAAGGCATCGTTCCCGATTCTTTTTCAAATATAAAAAATCGCCTTTCGGAATTACTGGAAAATAATCCGAAATCCGAAATCCAAAATCCAAAATCGTTTGTCGGCGGCGGAACCGATTTATACGTGCAAAATCCGGAAGAAATGGTTTACGCTTCGGCGGAAAATCTTTTCGACGATCCGAATTTGAGATTTATCACCGAATCGGACGAATTCGCCGAAATCGGCGCGGCGACGGTCGTCACTGATTTGCTTGATTCGCCCGTCTTTCAAAAGCTTTTCCCGAATCTTTACAAGCATCTGAAGCTCGTTTCATCAACGCCGATTCGCAATATGGCGACAATTGCGGGAAATTTCGTCAACGCTTCGCCGATCGGCGACATGACGGCTTGGTTTCTCGCGCTCGACGCGGAAATCGTTTTCGATTCCGAACGCGCAATCGCGCTCAAAGATTTTTATCTCGGCTACAAACAATTAGCCAAAGAGACGGACGAATACATCACAAAAATCCGTTTCCGCAAAAATTTTACGCATTTTAATTTTGAAAAAGTCTCGAAGCGAACGTTTTTAGATATCGCTTCGGTCAACACGGCGATTTCTTTGCG
>JAOAPX010000120.1 GCA_025463125.1 Acidobacteriota bacterium
CGCGACGATTGTATTAACTTGTGCGGCAGTCACATTAAAGGAATTGTCCAGGCTTCCGTCGGAATTCAGGCGAGCAGCGCCGCTTCTTGAAACGCCGTTATAGGTCGTAAATGAACCGGCGGCGAGAATTTTCCCGTCCGTTTGAATTGCGATTGAAACGGGCGCGACATTAAAACCGCTGCCGGAATCGAATGAGTTATCAAGCGTTCCGTCCGCGTTCAGGCGCGCAATGTTGTTTTTTATCACGCCGCCGACGCGGTTAAAATCGCCGCTGACCAGAATTTTACCGTCCGTCAGCACCGCCAACGCTTTGACCGTTCCGGGTTTGGTTAAGGTCGGCGAGTTAAAACTCGAATCAAGGCTTCCGTCCGCATTTAGCCGCAAATACTTTAAAATTCCTGAAAATACCCCGAAGACCAGAATTCGATTTGAGCTGTCAACCGTCCAGTTATGTGCTGTCGTCAGGTCTGCGGGCACATTAAAAGTAGTATCGATACTGCCGTCGGGGTTCAAGCGATAAAGACGGTTATTCGTGTTTGTCGGATTCAGGCTGTTGTAATCAATCGTATTTACCAACACTTTCCCGTCCGGCAAGACGGAAACTTTGCCGGCGTGTTTATTAAAGGTATTAAATATTGCCGAACCGTTAAAGTTCAGGTCAACATTTCCGACAGGCAGCAGTTTAACCAGATCTCTTCTGGGAACCGAGTTGACGCCTGAGAAAAAGCCCGAAATGATAATACTGCCGTCCGGGTAAAAGTCGAAATAATTTATCCTTCTACCGTCGTTAAAAGCCGGAGTCTCAAAGGTTGTATCGGTTGTTCCGTTTGAATTGTAGCGTCTTAAAAAAGGCTCGGAAGTGGCGGAAATTGTAGCTCCGGCGGTCATAATTTTACCGTCCGGAAGCAGAGCGACTCTTGAATAATCCGTATTAATCAAACGCCCGCCAAGCGCGATTTTCGTAAACGAACCGTCAATGCTTCCGTCCGCATTTAAGCGTAGAATATCCCATTCGGTAAATCCGCCTGTTGAAAACGTATGCCTGACAATTATTTTCCCGTCCGGCTGAACGGCGACAGCTTCTACATCATTAGAAAAAGGGGAACCGGCTACGGGTAAAGTGCCGTTGAAAGTTAAATCCTGGCTTCCGTCAGGGTTCAATCTGTAAATGGCTGCCCCGCTCGAAAGACCGGCAACGAGTATCTTTCCGTCAGGTTGAACTATCGCGTTAAAAACCGTAATTGTATTACAAAGCGCGCAGTTGAAAGAAGTGTCGGTCGTTCCGTCCGGATTCAAACGTTTTAGATATGTGCCGCTATTTTGAAATGCCCCGTAAATAAGTATTTTCCCGTCCGGCTGAAGCGCGAAATTACCAGTATAATTTTCCGTAACATCTTTTGTCAGCAAGGGATTAAAGGTCACATCAACACCGGGCGTTTGAGCAAAAATATTTGTAGCAATAAAAAAAACTGTGATAAAAGCCACAGAGATTAAAATTACTATTAAATCTCTCAAATTTAAATAGTTTTTCATTTCGCTTTCTCTTAAAACATTCGATGACGGTTAAACGCGGCTCTCGACATTAAAACATCAAAGCTTCACCGCGCTTCTCCAATGTCCGTAATTACCTCTAAAGAACACTTTCCACGAAAACGAAAATCATATTACCAGTATTTACCTTTTTAAACCTAATTATTTGAACCGGTAATAACAGCTTCGAAAAGCGTCGTTTATAACACGAATTTATGATAATCAAATCGTTTTATACAGGAGCTTTTTGATGAAGAATTAACAGCGTTTTCATCACTGCTTTTTTGATAAACGGAATTCGAAGGAAAGTTTTTTGTGATAATCAATTTTGTCAACCAGAACTTCTGTTGATGTCAATCTAATTCCAGGTTTGGTTGATTCGCTGTACTCGTGTATTTCAAACTCAGCCGAATTGAACCGATAATTATGAACGCATCTTTTAATAAAAGACCAATGACAATTGACGGAATAAGAAAAGATTTGCGGGAAAGTTTGCTCGCCTCGATATTTTGATTCGGCAGTAATTGTCGGGAGATTTTAACGAATAAGCTTGTTGCGAAAAAAGCTGCCGCCTATAAAAAGTTCAAAAGGCGGATTCTAAAAATAAAACAAAAATAAAGAGTGAAGCAATAACAGCAATAACTGAAAGGCGTTTATTGTTCAGGTTTATATATTGGATGTCTCTAACATAAGAATGTTAGCTTTACTGAATCGGTGAATCTTAAAAGGTCAGTTATGAGACAAATATTATAAGCATTTCATCTGTCATTAAACATTACTTTACTACACCGCGTTTTGAGCTTTCGATAAATTCGATCAGCAAATCGACTTCTGCCGAACCGGATATTTCACGCTTGATTTTTTCGACCGCCTGCGTTGTGTTTAATTTGGCGGAAAGCAGAAGATGAAAAGCGTGATGAAGTTTTTCGATCGTCTCTTTCGAGTAACCTCTGCGCTTCATCCCGACGCGGTTTAAGCCGTAGCATTTCGCGTGATTTCCCTGAATTACGGCAAACGGCATCGCGTCTTTGACGACGACCGAATATCCGCCGACAAACGCTTCGTAACCGATGCGGCAATACTGGTGAACGCCGGAATACGCGCCGATATTCGCGCGGTCGGCAATCTCTACGTGCCCGGCGAGCGTCGCGGCGTTTGCCATTATAATCTCGTTTCCTAGACGGCAGTCGTGCGCGACGTGCGCCTGCGCCATCAGCAAATTTCCGTCGCCGATCTTCGTTAAACCGCCGCCGCCCGCCGTTCCTCTGTGAATCGTGACGAATTCCCTGATGTGATTGCGCTTGCCGATTTCCGTCGCCGTTTCTTCGCCGCCGTATTTCAAATCCTGCGGCGCGAGTCCGATCGAGACAAACGGGAAAACCTGCGTTTCATCGCCGATTACCGTGCTGCCTTCAATGACAACGTGGGATTCGAGACGGACGCGATCGCCTAAAACAACATTTTCGCCGACGACACAAAACGCGCCGACGTAGCAATCCGCACCGATTTTCGCCTTCGGGCTGACAATTGCGTTTTCGTGAATAAAAGAAGACATAAACAGGACGGGTTCTTAAGATATTTCAGAATCGGGGGTTTCGCTCGAATTTGTTTCGCCGGAAGTTTTCGCCGCGTCTGCCTTCGCATTTCTCAAAATAAGCCATGAAAAAATAGAAACAACAATTACAGATATAATCGGCGTAATCGCGCCGCCGATGACCGAGCCGAGAAAACCGTACATTCCGTATTTTCTATTATGCTTTTTGATTCCTAAAATTAAAGGAATCAAACCGAGCACGATGCCGATCAGTATGCTGGCTATCAAAACGTAATATATAAGTTCCGTATAAGTTACTTTGATTGGTTCCATATTTTAATCCTTTTGACCGCGATCGCCCAAAATGCACATAATTTCGGCTTCGGCGCTTATTTGACCGTCAACTTTCGCTTCGCCGCGCATTTTTAAAACCTTGCTGCCGATGCGAAGCGCGACGACTTCGAGCGTTAAAGTGTCGCCCGGAACGACCATCCGGCGAAAACGCGCTTTTTCGATACCGCTGAAATAAGGAATTTTGCGTTCGTGATCTTCAAATTCGCGGAGCGCCAGAATTGCGCCGACCTGCGCCAGGGCTTCGATCTGCAAAACGCCGGGCATAACCGGAGCGCCGGGGAAATGTCCCTGAAAAAAATGTTCGTTGGCGGTTACCTGCTTGATGCCGACGATGCGCTCGCGCGGCACAATTTCGATGATTTTATCGACCAGCAGAAACGGGTATCGATGCGGAAGAATTTTTTGTATTGCGCGTAAATCAAGAATGCTCATAGTGCAATGGAAAAAGCGAATCGGAATAGAAAAGCCAAAAGCCAGTCGAAATTAAATTCGCTGGCTGAAGGCTGTTTTATTCCGAGAGTTCGTAATAAATAAAATTTATTTAGGTGTCGCTGCTGAAGCCGTTCCTGCAGGGCGCGTGTTGTAGAACTGGATGAATTCGCTTGTCACGTTGTATCTGTCGTCAAACGCCATCAAAATTCCCGCTTCTTCCAACTTGGCTCCGTCTAAAATTACGGCGTAGCCTTTTTGCTTTGCAAAATCCTGCATTGCCTTCATAATATCGCCGTAAATCGGTCCGACAACCGTTTGGTAACGTCTGTCATAGCGCGTTTTAGCGTCTTCCTGCTTGAATTTGATTTCGCGCTCCAATTTACCGAAATCGTC
>JAOAPX010000189.1 GCA_025463125.1 Acidobacteriota bacterium
GTTAATTGTAAAACATCTGTTCCGCTACCAAATATATGCGTACTTTCAAACCCGCTTAAATATTTCATAAAACCACCCCTTGTTTGATCTTTAAAAGAAGCCTTTTAACTCAAGCTTCTAAATCGAAAAGAAAAACAGGATGAAACATCGAAGTCCATCCTGTCTAATCGCTTCGTAAAATGTCAGATACCAAATAAACCCGTTCTGTTTTGAAATCTTTTAATTAACATTTGCTCAAAAGTCCGTTCGGATACTTAAAAAAATCGCTCCGACGTTTCTCTCTTTACATTTGTACTTTATTAAATTAAAGCTTCAAATAATATTTATTATAATAAATACTCACTGTTATAAAAACATTTAAATGCTTATAAATACAACATTAAACTTTTTAATAGCAGTTTACCAATATCAAGTTTACATTATAACCAGGTATATTTGTATGTACGCTGTCGTACAAATTGAACTCCGGGACAACTAAACAGTCTTTTAATTCTCAAAACGTAAAGCGCTTTACATACATCAATAAGTTTGTATTTCATCTGACAGAACGAGATCATTTGTTTTGTTAGCATTGCTTTAACTTAAATTTTGAAATGGTTTAGAGCCGCTGATGCAGCGTTTGTAACGAACCGCCGGAAAAGGGTATTTCAATTTGCCGGGGCAAACGGTTTCGCTTTCGAGCATGAGCGGAAACTTAAGTTTAAAACAACTCTGTTCTTACGATAAAAGGGGGATATTTTATGAAAGTTAGATTCATTTTGCTTGGATTTTCATTTCTGGTTTTCTCGTTTTTCGCGATACAAGCCAATGCTCAAACGTCAAACTCGGAGGTATACACGGGAACAATTGTCAGTTACGGCAGCGGTTTTGACACGAGAACGAGAACCGCAACGTTTAATCTGAATATAAACGGACAGACGGCTGATCAGCAGGCACAGCGTTTTCTCAATGTGCTGCAGGAAAACGGGCAGGACCGTTTGCTCAGAGAAATCGATAATCAAGATCTCGGCAGATTTTCAGTCGGCGCGAGAATCGGGGTTCCGATCAATGTCGTGCGTGAAAGCATAATTGACGGCAAACGCAGGATTTTTATAGTTTTCCGCCGAACCGTGCATTTTGCGGAACTTCGCGGCGGTTACCGCTCGGTTGATTACCCGTTCGGCGTAATCGAGCTTTTTATAGACCCGGAAACCGGAAAGGGTGAAGGAACTTATATTGCCGCAGCCAAAATTCGATGGGAACGCGCAGATAGAAACAATCAACAGGCAATTGAAATCGAAAATTTTGCCACTTATCCGGCTCGGCTTCTCGGCGTCTCGCTCAGAAACAGGGGTCGCGCTAAATAAACCATTAAATAAAAAAAATCAAAGGGAAATTACCTGCAATTTCCCTTTGATTTTTTTCGCGCTTTATTTTTCTTTTGCTCCGGCTAACCGAAAATCATTACCTTAAACTCCGATCATAGTTCCCGTTCCCGAATCCGTAAACACTTCGGATAAAAGAGCGTTTCGGGTTGTTCCATTGATAATATGGGCGGATTTCACGCCGCGTTTGAGAAGCTGCGTGATATTCTGCAATTTCGGAATCATTCCGCCCGAAGCGGTTCCGCTGTTGATAAGTTCTTCCGCCTGCGAAATGGAAAGATGCGAAATTTGCGTTTCGGGCTTTTTCGGATCGAGATAAATGCCCGAAACGTCAGACAGTAAAACGAGTTTTTCCGCCTGCAGGTTGACGGCGATTTCCGAGGCTACGGTATCGGCGTTTATGTTGTAAATCTGTCCGTCATCGTCAGCGCCGAGCGAAGAAACTACCGGCAGATATCCCTGATCGAGCAGCACTTCCAAAAGCCGCACATTAATTTTCAGAACATCGCCGACGTGACCGAAATCCACTTTTTCGCTTTCTCCGGTTTCGTTGTTGTAAATATCTTTCGGCGGGCGTCTAACGGCGTGAATAATGTTGCCGTCAACACCGGAAAGCCCGACGGCTTCGATGCCTCTTTGCCTAAGCGCGGCGAGAATTTCCGTGTTGATTTTCCCCGCGAAAATCATTTTTGCAAGCTCGAGCGTTTCGTCGTTGGTTACGCGGCGCCCGTTAATCACCGTTTGCGCGACGCCGAGCCGTTCGGCAAGCTCGCTTAACTGTTTTCCGCCGCCGTGCACGACGCAGATGCGTATGCCGACCTGATGCAGCAAAGCGAGCTCTTCGACGAGCGAAGCGAGATTCGTTTTGTTTTCAGTTACTTTGCCGGAAAATTTAACGACAAACGTGCTGCCTTTGAATTTTTGAATATACGGCAGAGCTTCGCGTAATAAATCTAATTGCTGATCGTTCATTTTATAAGTTTCGCCAAAATAGCTTTTTGGATGTGCAGACGATTTTCCGCTTCATCGATGACAACGGAATTTGCCGAATCGATAATCGCGTCGGTAACGATTACGTTGCGCCTGACCGGCAAACAATGCATAAAAATCGCGCTGTCGGTCTGCGCCATTTTCGCTTCGTCAACGATCCAGTCTTTGCGGTATACTTCGCGCTCCTTTATTTCCTTTTCGGCGTCGCCGTAATTTTGAAAGCTTCCCCAGCTTTTCGCGTAAACGACTTCCACATCCTCAAAAGCTTCGTTTATATCGCTTGTGTATTCGACGCTTCCGCCGTTTTCTTTCGCCTGTCGCTCGACTTCACTTAAAAGCTCGGAATCCAGCTCAAAACCTTTCGGATGCGCGATCCGCAGATCGTGTCCCATTTGCGCCGTCGCCAGGGCGAAGCTGTTCGGGACAGCCATCGGCAAAGGTTTCGGATGCCAAGCCCACGTCAGCAAGACTTTCTTTTTCTTTTTCCCGAACTTTTCTCGAATCGTCAGCATATCAGCCAGCGCCTGGCACGGGTGATGCATCGCAGATTCGAGATTTATCACCGGTTTTGTCGAATACTTTTCAAACGCTGATAGAATCGGCTCGATTCTTTCCGCTTCCCAATTTTGTAAATTCGCAAACGTCCGCACGCCGACGATGGAAACGTATCTTTCCAGAACCCTGACAAATTCCTTCAGATGTTCGGTTTTATCCGTGTCCATTACAACATTTTCGCGATGTTCGAGCGTCCAGCTCGTGCTTCCCGGCTCCAGAATCACGGAATTTCCGCCAAGCTCGTAAATTCCGACCTGCATCGAAGCGCGCGTCCGCAAAGAAGGATTAAAAAAAACGAGCGCGACGGATTTGCCGCTCAAGGGCTTCGATGAATCTTCGCCGCTTTTAAATCGCAGCGCGGCTTCGATTAATTCTTCGATCGCTTCGCGGGAGAAATCCGATGTTTTAAGAAAATTTTTCATTATTATCTGCTGCAAAATTATCTTCTGCAAAATTATCTTCTGCAAAATATCAATATTTTTACTCTGATTTCAGCGCTTCGATAAGCAGATCGATTTCCGCTTTCTGAACCGTCAAAGGCGGCAGTAAACGCAGCACTTTCGGCGCGCTCGAAGTTCCTGTAATGATTTTGTTTGCAAGCAGTTTTTCGTGAACCGGCTTGCAGTTACCGGTAAATTCAATGCCGAGCAGACAACCTTTTCCGTGCACGGCGACGACATCCGGAATTTCCTTCAAACGCTCGCGCAGATAATTTTCTATCGTTTTCGCGTTTTCGATCATTCCGTCCGCTTCGATCGCTTCGAGCGTAGCCAGGACCGCCGCCATCGCGAGCATTCCGCCGCCGAAGGTTGTTCCAAGATCGTTGATTTTGATTTTCGCGGAAACTTTGTCGTTAACCAGGCAAGCGCCGACAGGAACGCCGCTGCCCAGGGATTTTGCCAGCGTGATAATGTCCGGCTCGACTTTTCCGGCAAGCTCGCTGCCGCCGAAAAACCAGTTTCCCGTGCGCCCGACTCCGGTCTGAACTTCGTCGAAAATCAAACAAATTCCCTTCTCATCGCAAATCTCGCGCAAACCTGCGAAAAATTCCGGCGCGGCTTCGCGCATGCCCGACATCGATTGAATCGGCTCGAGCATAATCGCCGCGACTGTTTCATCAGCGATCGCCCGGACGCTTTCCAAATCGCCGAATTCCGCGGATACGTGACCGGGAACATTCGGCTTGCCGATTTCCCTGTATTTTCCTAAAAAAGTCGCGCTGATCGAATCCGCCGTCCGACCGTGAAATCCTCCGTTAAACGTGATAATTTTTTCGCGTCCCGTCGCCATTCTCGCAATGCGCATCGCGTTTTCGTTCGCTTCCGTCCCGGAATTGCAGAAAAACGCTTTCGTCAGGCTTTCCGGCGCGATCGAAACGAGTTTTTCGGAAACTTTCGCGCGGATGTCCGAATAAACAAGGTTCGAATAAAACAAAAGTTTTTCGCTTTGTTTTTTCAGGCTCTCAACCACGTGCGGATGGCAATGCCCGGTCGCGCAAACCGCGTGACCGCCGTATAAATCGAGATATTTTTCGCCGCCGCTCGTGTAAACCC
>JAOAPX010000038.1 GCA_025463125.1 Acidobacteriota bacterium
AAAGGCGATTACCTGCAAGCGGCTCAGGAATTTACCAAAGAAATTAAAAAGCAGGATTGAACGGGAGAGGAGAGTAGATTCCCGCTCAAACTTTTTTAACGCAAAATTAATAGCGACCGACGCGAACACGGCTGATAAGCCGGGTTGTGGTTGTGCCGTTCGGGCGATATGTAACGCGGTAAGTTTCGCGGTATAAAACGCGTCCGCGGCGAACATTGCGCGTGACGGTTCGAACCGCGCGACGATTATTCATCCGGCGATTGCGCCTGTTTTGTCCGAGCTGGATTGTCACTTGCGGTTCGGCGGCATTGGCGGCTGCCGCGTTTCCGGCATTGTTTGTTTTAGCTTCGGCTGACGGCACGAAAACCAGACCGGAAACTAAAAGTATTGATAATGTAAAAAACTTTTTCATTGTTATTTCTCCCTTTGTTCATTATTTTCGGAAAAGCCGAAGACCTCGAAATTAAGATAATCGAAAAACCTTTTCCGCATTTTAAGACGCGCCGAAAAACTGTATAGTCGAGGTAAAGTTTGTAAACAAATGTAAAGCCTTGATCAGAAACACTCTTTTACAAGCTTCTAAATCAATGAATAAATAACCCGCGAAAGCTTTGAAACTTAGAAGATCGATATTCGTTTATGGTAATCTAAGGACTGATTATTTTATGAAAGCGATTTCCATTTTAGGTTCGACCGGCTCAATCGGATGCAATGCTTTGAAGGTCGTCGAACACCTCGGCGATTACCGCGTGGTCGCGCTCGGCGCGGGTCGCAACATGGCGAAACTTGCCGAACAAACAGCCCGATTTCAGCCCGAACTTGTTTCCGTTGAAAACGAAGATTGCGCGGAAACCTTTTTGCGGGAATTTCACAAGCTCGGCGGCGGCGCGGCTCCGAAAATAGAAACGGGCGAGAAAGGTCTAATCGCCATCGCGACGCACGAAGCCGCAGAAACGATTGTTTCGGCGACGGTCGGCGCGATCGGCTTTGTCCCGACTCTGCGCGCGATCGAAGCGGGAAAACGCATCGCGCTCGCCAATAAAGAAACGCTCGTTATGGCTGGCGAATTGATGACGAAAGCCGCAGCCGCTTCGGGCGCTGAGCTTTTGCCGGTCGATTCCGAGCACAACGCGCTGCATCAATGCCTGCGCGGCGAAACCAAAAAAGAAGTAAAACGCCTTATTTTAACCGCTTCCGGCGGACCTTTCCGAACTAAATCCAGGCTCGAAATCGAAAATGCGACGCGCGAGCAAGCGCTGAATCATCCGAACTGGAAAATGGGCGACAAGATTACGATCGATTCGGCGACCTTGATGAACAAAGGCTTGGAAGTGATCGAAGCGCGCTGGCTTTTCGATTTTCCGGCTGAAGAGATCGGCGTCGTCGTTCATCCGCAATCAGTCGTTCATTCAATGATCGAGATGGTTGACGGCTCAATTATCGCGCAGCTCGGCGTCACGGACATGAAACACGCGATTCAATACGCGCTGACATTTCCCGAAAGACAACCGAATTGTCTCGAGCCGCTCGATTTCAGAAAGATTTCGCAGCTCACGTTTGAAGAACCGGATATGGAAAAGTTTCCCTGTTTAGCTCTGGCTTACAAAGCTTTGAAAATCGGCGGCACGATGCCCGCTGCGCTCAATGCGGCGAACGAAATCGCGGTTCAGGCTTTCCTCGACGATAAAATCCGGCTTTCGGAAATTCCCAAAATCATCGAGTTTGTTATGAACCGGCATCAGCCGCAGCCGGTTTCAAATTTGGAAATAGTGCTGGAAACCGATGCTCAGGCGCGAAAAAACGCTATAATAAGTTTGGAGAAATCAGCTCTCGCAACTAAAATATAGTAGTTTTTCCTCCTGAAACAGATATAAAATTAACGCAATTACGCTTTGCGCAGAAAACTCTGACGAGAGAATTTTCACTTTTAGTTACAACTTGCCTGCCGAAATTTGTTTCTAAGCAGACAACTATTTTGAAAGGATTTAAAAACAAATGCCCGATACTTTATTAGTAATTTTAGCCGTCGTATTCGTTCTCGGTATTGCCATCAACATTCACGAGTTTGGACATTTCATCGTCGCAAAGATGTTCGGAATGCGCGTTGAGGCTTATTCATTTTTCGGTCTTGGTCCGCGCATCTGGGGATTCAAGGTCGGTCACACCGATTACCGCATCAGCGCGATACCGCTCGGCGCTTACGTAAAACTTTACGGCGACGAAGCGACCGCGTCACTGGAAGGCGGCGAATCCGAAGGCGAAAAAGTGCCGGATTCCGAGCTTTACGAACTGCGACCGCGCTGGCAGAAATTTCTCGTCATGGTCGGCGGACCGTTTATGAACATTATGCTCGCGCTGGCAATCCCGTTCGGCGGCGCGCTGATGAACGGCGTTCCGACAATGCCTTCGCCGGTTGTGGCAAGCGTAAAAGCGGGCGGAGCGGCGGAAACGGCGGGTATCAAGCCCGGCGACAGAATCGTCGCTTTTGAAGGAATCGAAAACCCGACGTGGGACAGGATCAGAAACGATTCGATCGTTTTAGCCGAAAAACAGGTTCCGATCACCGTCGAGCGCAACGGGCAGCGAATCAACTTAAATATCACGCCGACGAAAACCGAGATAAAAGGAAACACTCTCGGCTCGCTGGATTTCGAACCGACGGAAATGGTCGTTATGATTCCGCAGCCGGATTCGCCGGCAGCGCAGGCTGGAATTCAAAAAGGCGACAAAGCGATCGCCATTAACGGCACGACCGTCAGCAGCACGGACAAATTTAAAGAACTGGTGCAGGCAAATAAAGACGCGCCGATGACGGTGACGATCGTTCGCAACAACGAAACCAAAGAAGTTCCCGTGCAGGCGAAAGTCGGCGAAGACGGCAGAGCGATAATCGGCGCGCAGATCAGCAATCAAAGCCTCGACAAGGAAAAAGCCTCGGTCGGGCAAGCCGCCTCGTTTGCCGTTAACGCGAATCTTGAAATCATCCGCATGACCGGAAAAGTCTTCGGACAGATGTTCTCGGGCGAGCGCTCGCCCAAAGATGCCGGTTTAGCCGGTCCGATCGGAATCGTTCAGCTTATCGCGCAAATCGTTCGCGAAGCCGGTTTTGCCGGACTAGTTTCAATCTTAGCGCTGATCAGTTTGAACCTCGGCGTCTTTAACCTTTTACCGATTCCGCTGCTCGACGGCGGTCAGATTATGGTTCTCGGCATCGAAAAAGTTTTAAGCTGGTTCGGCAAAACTTTATCGATGGCGATCAAAGAGAAAATTCAGCTCGTCGGTTTAGCCGTCATCCTGCTTTTGATGGTAACGACGATATTTTTTGATATTTCGCGCTTGTTTGGAAACTAGGATTTTTTTTGACCACAAAGGCACAGTAAGCACAAAGCGGATCGCCCGGATATCCGCGTTTATCAGCTCGCATTTTTTGCGGAATCGCCCGGTAAACTTGTGTTAACTGTGCCTTTGTTGTAAAAGTTGATTGAAATGAAAAGAGAAACAAAAGCAGTCAAGGTTCGCAATATACAGATCGGCGGCGGCGCGCCCGTCGCGGTGCAGTCGATGACGAAAACCGACACGACCGACGTTGAAGGAACCGTCCGGCAAATCGAAGAAATGGTGACGGCAGGCTGCGAAATCGTGCGCATCGCCGTGCCGGACGACGACGCGGCGGCGGCGCTCAAAGAAATCCGCAAGCGCACGGAAGTGCCGATCGTCGCCGACATCCATTTTCATTACAAACTCGCCTTAAAAGCGCTCGAAGCCGGAATCGACAAGCTGCGCCTTAATCCGGGAAACATCGGCTCGATCGACCGCGTCCGCGAAGTCGTCCGCGCGACCGAAGCGCAGGGCGTGCCGATTCGCATCGGCGTTAACGGCGGCTCGCTCGAAAAAGATTTATTGAAAAAATACGGTTCGGCAACGCCCGAAGCGATGGTCGAATCGGGAATGCGCCACGTGCGGATTTTGGAAGATTTAGGATTTTCCGACATCGTTATCAGCTTGAAAGCTTCCGACGTAAACCGCATGGTCGCGGCGTATCGTCTGATGGCGGAAAAAGTAAATTACCCGCTTCATCTGGGCGTTACCGAAGCCGGAACGCCGTTCGGCGGCACGATCAAATCGGCGATGGGTCTGGGAATTTTATTGCACGAAGGCATCGGCGATACGATTCGCGTCAGCTTAGCGGCGGAACCGCACGAAGAAGTGCGTGTCGGATGGGAAATTTTAAAGTCTTTGGAACTCAGGAAACGCGGCGTGACGGTTGTCGCATGCCCGACGTGCGGGCGGCTTGACGTTGATAATTTCGTCGAAATCGTCACTGAAGTCGAGCGTCGCCTGGCTCACGTCGAAGAACCGCTGCATCTTTCGATTATGGGCTGCGCCGTCAACGGTCCGGGCGAAGCGCACGATTCGCAATTGGGCGTCACGTTCGGTCGCCAGGTCGGGATGATTTTCAAAAACGGCGTGCCGATGCGCAGGGTTGCCGGCGTCGATATCGTCGAAGAATTCGTCAAGGAAGTCGAAATTCTGCGGCAGGAAGGCGCGGCGGCTAAATCGATCGCGGAAGAAAAACCGCTGGTGCAGATTACTTAAAAGGTTAAGATTAATAGCCGCAAAAGGCACAATAGACGCAAGTTATGTCTATTGTGCCTTTTGTAATTAAACCGGTTCTTATTAATTCAATTTAGCAAGCAGGTTTTTTATTTGTTTGAGATGCCGCGCTTCGTGTCCGCCGATCAAAACCAGCCATTCGTGCGCGGTTAAATCTCCAAAAGCCGGATGCGGAAATTTATGAGCCGTTGCGTCGAACGTTTCAAACATCGAACGCATTGTTTTTAAATTTTCGCGATTTTCCGCCATTTTCGCCATCGAGTCGGCGATGGTTTTCGTTCCGGTCGGACGCACTCTTTCGGGAGCTTCCAGTTTGCGTTTAACGCTTTCGTTCGCTTTTATCAAAAAATCTTCAGAAATCTTTGCCGAGCCGTCGGATTTTTTATCTTCAGCCTGCGCTTTTGAAAGCAATCT
>JAOAPX010000132.1 GCA_025463125.1 Acidobacteriota bacterium
CGGCAAATCCCGTTCATCCTGTTTATTTTTCCGGCTCTTTACACTAAACTTTGATTGTGAACAAAAAAGATTTTTTCTGGAAATTAGGCTACCTGCTCGTTACAGGCGCGATCTTTATGGTCGATCAGATGACGAAAGCATGGGCGGTTCGGCGTTTGCAATTCGGCGACGAAATATCCGTTATTCCGAATTTTCTTAATTTCGCATACGCGCAAAACACGGGCGTCGCCTTCAGCATGATGGACGATCAAGGTGACGCGGGGCGCTGGGGATTATCTGTTGTCGCGGGCGTCGCGGCAACTCTCGTGCTGTATTTCTTCTGGAAAACGCCGCGTTCGGACGACCGGATGTTAGGCGCGCTCGCGCTGCTTTTAGCCGGAATTCTCGGCAACGTCGTCGATCGCGCGCGTCTCGGATTCGTTGTTGATTTTATCGACGTGCAGTTCGGCTCGTGGCATTACCCGACTTTTAACGTCGCCGATATGGCGATTTGCGCGGGCGCCGGATTGCTTATCCTCGATATGTTTCTTACGAAAAAGAAAGAAGAAAAGCCGAAAACAAAAGAATAAAAACAAAAGAATAAAAACAAAAGAAAATAAATGATGTGCGTCTCTTTGCGTGAAGTTGACGAAACCAATTTTCGGCAATGCGTTGATTTGAAAGTAGCCGACGAGCAAACCGATTTCGTCGCGAGCAATGTTTATTCAATCGCCGAATCGAAAGTCAGACCGTATCTTGTGCCGCAGGCGATTTGCGCGGGCAAAGAATTAATCGGTTTCGCGCTTTACGGACGCGACCCGAAAACCGGCAAATACTGGATCGCGCGTTTTATGATCGGCGCCGAATTTCAGGGCAAAGGCTACGGCAAAGCGGCGCTTTCGAAATTGATTGATAAACTGAAACGGTTGCCGGAAGCGAACGAGATTTTTTTAAGCTTCGTTCCGGGCAACGAGCACGCCGAAAAACTTTACCGCAGAAACGGGTTTGAAGAAACGGGCGAAAGCAACGAGTCCGGCGAAATAATTATGCGGCTTGCAATAAATGCCAACGCGAAAACTGAATCTCTAATCTAAATCGGCATATCAAAAATATGTACCCAGAACTTTTCCGCATCGGCGATTTTCCAGTAAACACATACGGCGTTCTTCTCGCCGTCGGAATGATGCTCGCGCTTTTTGCCGCGTCGCGTCTTGCCGCCCGCGACGGTTTGCCGCGCGAGCGGATTTACGATCTGGGGCTTTGGACGTTGATCGGCGCGCTTCTCGGTTCGAAAATTCTGATGTTTTTCACCGAAGAAAACGTGCAGATTTTCTCGCTCGATTTTCTGCGCTCGGGCGGCGTTTTTTACGGCGGACTTTTAGGCGGATTTTTCACGGTCGCTTTTCTCGTGCGCTATTACAAGCTGGATTTTTGGAAAGTCGCCGACGCTTTCGCTCCAGCCGTCGCGCTCGGACAATTTTTCGGGCGACAGGGCTGTTTTTCCGCCGGCTGCTGCTGGGGAAAACCGACCGATTCGGCTCTCGGAGTTCATTTTACGGACCACGCGCACGAATACACGGGCGTTCCGATTTATAAAGCCGACGGCAGCGATCTTTTTCTGCACCCGACGCAGCTTTACGAATCGATCGCGATGCTCGTCGTTTTCGGAATTTTAGTTTTAATTCACCGCAAAAAACGCTTCGACGGACAGGTTTTAATCGCTTACGGAATTATTTATTCGATTGTGCGTTTCTCGGTCGAATTTCTGCGCGACGATCCGCGCGGCGATCTGTTCGGTCTGACAACCTTAACCGGGCTTTCGACTTCGCAGATTATCAGCTTAATTGTTGCGGCTGGCGCGGTTATCTTTATGATTATGCGTCTGCGAGCCGCCGGTAAAAAAGAATCAGCCGCGTAAAACCGGCAAAGCCTTTTTGAGCGCGAGCCGATGAGCGTTATAAATAATTTCGGGTTTATAAATAATTTCAGGATTGAATAAATTTTATCTGAAACGATATTTTTTAGACAATTTTTAAAGGCGTCGGGGACGCGCGCCTTTGAATTTTTTACGCGTTTCATTTTTTTATATTTGCGCATTTAGCTTTGACAGAAGAAAACATAAATCTTAATTTTCAAGCCGCCGATACCGACGCCGGAAAAAGGCTCGACGCTTTTCTTGCCGAGAAAATCGAAAACTGGTCGCGCTCGCGTTTGCAGAAATTGATCGACGAAGGCGATGTCGCCGTCAACGAAAAAACATCGAAATCTTCTTACAAGGTTCGCCCCGGAGATCGAATAGAAGTTGAATTGACCGAGCTTCCGGCAGCTGAATTTGAACCGGAAAACATTCCGCTCGACATCGTTTACGAAGACGATTGTCTAGCCGTCATCAATAAACCCGCGGGAATGGTCGTTCATCCGGGGGCGGGCGTGTCCGGCGGAACGCTCGCAAACGCCGTCGCGCATAAATTCAATATTCAAAACGAAAAATTAAAAATCGGCGCGGGTTTAAGCGAACAGGCTCTGATCCAAAATCTAAAATCGAGAATCGGCATCGTGCATCGTCTCGATAAAAACACGTCGGGTTTGATCATCGTCGCGAAAAACGAAGCGACGCACGAAGCTCTGAGCGAACAGTTTCGCGAGCGCACGGTTTTTAAATCTTACGTCGCCCTGGTTCACGGCGCTGCGCGGGAAAATTTCGGGCGAATCGAAGCCTCGATCGGGCGCGATAAATACAATCGCCTGAAAATGGCGGCGAACAAAGTCGGCGGGCGGACGGCGCTTTCGCTCTGGAAAGCGCGCGGGCGATACGAAAAATTCACGCTGCTCGACGTGCAGATAAAAACCGGCAGAACGCACCAGATTCGTGTTCATCTAAGCTTTATCAATCATCCGGTCGTCGGCGATGAAACTTACAACGAAGGGCGCGATAAAACCGTTTCAGATGCGAAAATAAAACAGGGAATCGCCAATCTCCGACGCGTTTTTCTGCACGCCGAAAAGCTTGCCTTCACGCATCCGCAAACCGGTGAAAGAATGAGCTTTACCGCGCCGATGCCCGCTGAATTGACAGAGTTTCTCGAATTGCTTTAACGTGGACGAATGAAACCGTCACGCTTTGCCCGCAAACTTCAAATTACTCTGATCCTTTTTCTTTTCTCGAACATTTTCGCCCAGACGAAAGATTACGCTCGGTACGTCAACCCGTTTGTCGGAACCGGCGGTCACGGGCACACTTTTCCGGGCGCGACCGTACCGTTCGGAATGGTGCAATTATCGCCGGACACGCGCGTTGATAACTGGGACGGAAGCAGCGGCTATCACTATTCGGATTCAACGATTTACGGCTTTTCGCATACTCACTTGAGCGGCACGGGAATTCCCGATTACTGCGACGTTTTATTTATGCCGACCGTCGGCGAGCCGCAATTTTCGGCAAACGAAGGCGAAAAGTCGGAAAACGGCTACGCTTCAAAATTTTCGCACGCCAACGAAAAAGCCGAGCCGGGATATTATTCGGTCAAACTCGATGACGACAATATTTTCGCCGAAATGACGGCGACAAAACGCGTTGGATTTCATCGCTACACCTTTCCGAAATCAGATGAAGCAAATATTATTCTCGATTTGAAATGGCGCGATAAAGTTTTAGATTCCGAGTTGAGAATTATCGGCGATAATCGAATAGAAGGTTATCGCCGTTCGGAAAGTTGGGCGAAAGATCAAATTGTTTATTTTGCCGGGGAGTTCTCGAAGCCTCTCGAAAATACTCTCATTAAAAGAATCGGTCAAAATCCTGAGACTTGGAAATACGGTAAGGAATTTCACGTTAGCAGAGGCAAAAATATAAAAGCCGCTTTTGAATTTAAGACTAAGAGCGGTGAGCAAATTCTATTGAAAATTGCAGTTTCATCGGTCAGCGTCGAAGGAGCGCGAAAAAATCTTGAAGCGGAAATTCCTGATTGGAATTTTGAAAAGGTTCGCGTCGATGCGAAAAGCGCCTGGAATAAAGAGCTTTCGCAAATCGAAGTTTCCGGCGGAACTGACGCGCAGATGACGAATTTTTACACGGCGCTTTATCACACGAAAATTCAGCCGAACGTTTTTCAGGACGTTGACGGCAATTATTTGGGCGTTGATAAAAAAGTTCACAACGCCGCGAAAGATACGAATTTCACGGTTTTTTCGCTGTGGGACACGTTTCGCGCGGCGCATCCGCTGTACACGATTATCGACGAAAAGCGCACCGTAGATTTTATCAACACATTTTTGCGGCAATACGAGCAGGGCGGGCGGCTGCCTTTATGGGAACTCGCGGCGAACGAAACCGACACGATGATCGGTTATCACGCCGTTTCCGTAATCGCCGACGCGATGGCGAAGGGAATCAAAGGTTTCGATTACGAAAAGGCTTTCGCGGCGGCGAAACATTCGGCGGAGCTCGATCATTTCGGGCTTGAAGCGTATAAACGGCGCGGTTATATTTCGATGGAAGACGAGCAGGAATCGGTTTCCAAAACGCTCGAATACGCGTATAACGATTTTTGCATCGCGCAAATGGCGAAAATTTTGTATGAAAAAGGAAAAGAAAATCGTAGAAATGAAGATGCTCGAATATCTAAGTTGATGGCAAATCAGGATAAGACTGATACATCCGGTATTCCGAAAGCTATTCCGAGATACATTCCAAGATTTGAGCATTACGGGGAAGATTACGAAAGTTTTTCGCGCCGCGCGCAGTATTATAAAAATCTCTACGACAGACAAACCGGGTTTATGCGCCCGAAGCAAAACGGAAATTGGGTCGCGCCGTTTGCGCCGAATGAGGTGACGTTTAATTTTACCGAAGGGAATTCGTGGGTTTATTCGTTTTTCGTGCCGCACGACGTTTCCGGTTTGATGGAACTGCACGGCGGACGCGCGAATTTTACAAACAAACTAGACGAGCTTTTTACGACCGAACAAAAACTCGCCGGGCGCGAACAGCCGGATATTACCGGACTGATCGGACAATACGCGCACGGCAACGAGCCTTCGCATCACATCACATATTTGTTTAATTACGCGGGCGCGCCTTGGAAAACGCAGTTTTACGTCGGCAAAATTTTGCACGAATTTTACAAGCCAACGCCCGACGGTTTGATCGGCAACGAAGACTGCGGGCAAATGTCGGCGTGGTTTATTTTGAGCAGTCTCGGATTTTATCAGGTCAATCCGTCGCAAGCCGTTTACGCCATCGGCACGCCGCTCTTTAAAGAAGCGAAAATTCATCTTGAAAACGGCAAAACTTTTACGGTCAAAGCCTCCGCTGTTTCGGACAAAAATATTTACATCAAATCGGCGCGATTAAACGGGGCGGCGCATCGCAAAGCGTTTTTCACGCACGACGAATTGAAAAACGGCGCGGTTTTGGAATTTGAAATGACCGACGCTCCGGTCAAAGATTGGTTTACCGAATTTCCTGTTTCCAAAATCGAACGGCAATCGCCGATTGTGCCGACGAT
>JAOAPX010000135.1 GCA_025463125.1 Acidobacteriota bacterium
TTATATGACGATGGCGGCGATTACGCTTTACCCGGAACTTTTCGCGGCGGCTGTAAACACGGTCGGGATCGTCAACTGGGAAACATTTCTGAAAAACACTTCCGGTTATCGCCGCCGTCAGCGCGAAGTCGAATACGGGATGCTCGATAAAGACATCGCTTTCTTGAGACGAATTTCGCCGATAGCGAAAGTCGATCGCATCAAAACGCCGCTTTTCGTCATTCACGGCAAAAACGATCCGCGAGTTCCCTACACCGAAGCCGAACAAATCGTTGAAGTGCTGCGAAAGCGCGGCGCTACGGTCGAATACAAACTTTTCGACGATGAAGGTCACGGCGTTTCAAAACTGAAAAACCGCCTTGAGCTATACCCGCTCGTCGCGGATTTTCTCAATAAACATATGAAATAAACATATGAAATAAATTGAAAAACGGGACGCGGACGAACACGGATCAAGCGGATTTTCGCGGATTAATCTTAAAATAAATCTGCCAAAATCCTCTTGATACCTATTCGTCCGCGTCCTGTTTTCTTTAAATTTTCACCGCGCAGCCGTTTTCATTCGATTGGCGCGCCGCGTCGAGCGCGAGCTGGATTTTATAACCGTCTTCAAAAGTCGCGCCGTTTTCCACCTCTGTTTTTCCTTCTTTCAAAGCTTTAACGATTTCCCCGGCAAATGCCAGAAAACCGTTGTTCCAGCCCGTCGCCCGCGCTCCTTCAACGCCTTGATTAAGCTCGATGTCTATTTTGCGCCAATTTTCTTCGCCCGGTTCGCCGACGAAAAGTTCGCCGTCGTATTCGACGCGAATCGCTCCTTTTGTCCCGAAAAGCTCGACGCGGTTTTGATACGACGGGTATTCGACCATCGAAATCGAAACGTTTGCCGTCGCGTCAGGCGCAAATTCGCTGCTTTCGAAACGCAAAATCAGGTTCGATTCATCATCGGTCGAAACCTGCCGCATTTCGCCTGTGCTTTCGTCGCGGCGTTCTTTGACGTGCGATTGCAGCTGGCAGAAAACGCCGGAAATCTCTGCGCCGGTAAGCCATCGAAGCGTGTCGATGGCGTGCGAGCCGATAGCGCCGAGCGCGCCGCCGCCTTTTTCGACGTCGCTCCACCAGGACCAGGGCAAACTTTCGTCGCCGCGATGCGGGGCGCGAAAATTATATTTCGCGTGACGAATCGCGCCGATTTCGCCCGCCCGAATCATTTCAAACGCGCGTTTTCGCCCGTTCAAAAAACGCAGTTCGTGATCGATCAAACACAGCAAATTTGAGTTTTTCGCGGCTTCACACATTTCCAGCGCTTCGGCGGCGCTCATCGCCATCGGCTTTTCGCACAAAACATGCTTGTTGTTTTCCAGAGCAAAAAGCGTCATTTCTTTATGAAAAACCGGCGGCGTTGTGATGCAGATCAGATCGACGTCGTCTCTTTCGATCGTTTCACGCCAATCGCCCGTGTAATGCGGAATATTAAATTCGCGCGCCACCTTTTCCGCGTTTTCCGCTCGCCCGCTCGCGACCGACGCAACTTCGACATCACTAAACGATTGAAAAGCGGGTATCTGCACGGTTTTAGCAAAGCCTGTTCCGATAATTCCGATTCGTATTTTCTTTTTCATCACAAGAAAAATTAAAGCACAGCGCCCGGCGAAAAAACAAAAGGCGCGGAAAGATGTCTCCGCGCCTTTTGTTTACTGCGTTAATACTTCGTTTTTAACGAAAATTTTATTAAGAAGTTTTTACGTTTTGTCTACGCCGAACGCAAGACTTCTTTTGCCCTGCCTTTCCCCGTGAAAGAGAAAATGCTCGTAAGCTTCGCGCGCTTCTTCGCTGACGTTGATGATTTCGGCTCCGATCAGGTAGCGCGCCGTCGAAATGTGCTGACCGACCTGTTCGTATCTTCGCCCGACGACCTGCATCGGCACTTTTCCGGTCGGCAAATCAATTTCGACATTAAGCGTGCATCCTTCGCCAACCAGATAGTTTTCTTTTATGCGAATTGAAGAAACAATAAAGCCTATGCCGGAGCTGCTCATATCCATAGTTTCGCCGTGAACGGTAAGTTTTTCGATTGGTAATTTTAATTTTCCCGTTCCTTTGTCGGGCTCAAACCAAACTTTAATCGGAAAACTATGTTTGCGCCGTTCGGCGACCATGCGCTCGGCTAATGATCTATTAAACTTCGAAATCAGTTTTCGTATCATTGGTTTTATCTCGTTGGGATTTAAAAATAAAAGGGATTACACAACTTATAAGCCTTTTTTATGGAAATTTCAATCCGTTTTTTAAAGAATCTGCTAATTGCGCGTTATTTCAACAAATTACCGCCGTTATCCTTTTCGGATAAATGCGGATTGTTCTTGCCGTCAAACTTAAAAAGAAAGGAAAGCTTGCCTGTTTTGCCGTAAACAGCCGGTGTCGCGGCGGCTTTATAAGTTTTCTTATTGCCGCTGAGCGATACGATGTAATTATAACCGGTAGATTCGGCAGAGAGAGCGTCGGCAGGCAAAAGTCCTTTTTCAATCAGCTGCGGAATATCGGCGTAAAGCCCGTTGTTTTGCAAAGCGAAAACCATCTGCGCTTTTGAAATGCGGCTAAGCATTTCTCTCGCTTCCGAATGATGCGTTTCGATACGCAGCGCGAAGAAATAGTTTCTGCCTTCTTTTTTTATGATTTGCTCCGCCGCCGGATCGACCGTCAAAATCACCCAGTAATTGTTTTCTTTTCGCAGTTTGAGCTGCTGCAATTCGAGCTTATCGGTTTCATTATCCGGCAATTTTACGGTTACGGTCGCCGAATCGCCTGAGATTATTTCGCCGTTTATCTCGATTTCCGTCGGAACCTGCCGCGCGATCGGCTCGAAATCAACCTGCAAATCTTTCAGTTCCGCATCGGTCAAGCCTTCGATCGCCGGGCGCAGATTTGTTAAAAACAGAGCTTCGCGAAAACGTTTCCCGCGCAGATTTTTATAAAATACGCGAACCGTATCGGCGGGAGAATTTGCCGTAATCTTGATGCTCGCGCCTTTTTCAAAGCTTTTCGCATTTTCATTTTTTAAAGCATTTTCTGTTTTTTCAATTGTTTTTTCGACAATTTCGCCGGCTTGATTTTTCGCCGCTTCGACCGCGCAGCCGCTGAAAAAAAGCGTTAGTAAAAGAAGTGTTTTTAGCTGAAAAAGCCTGTAAAACATTGACGATTCTCCGTGATTTTTGACTGTAGAAAGTTTTGAAGATTTCTTCGTTGGAAGAGCGTGCAAGGGAAAGAAAAATGACACGCTACAAATGCATTATAGCGCGTCAGGTATAAAAAGGTAAAACAAAATTTTACCTTTTGTTAAATTATTTTTTTCCTTTACTCGAAAGTCGTTGGAGGCGTCGCAGGCGCGTCGGATTTATTGTCGCTCCGGTTTGTCATAACCATTTCCCGACCCACAATTAAAAGGAAAATCGCCAGGATGAAAAACGGGATCAATCCGAGCCAATCGGCGTTTGCGCCTTCGTAAAACGGATTATTCGCTTTCGACCAATTGTTAAACCCTGTAATCGTGTCGCTTAAGAATTCTGTAGCCAGAGCGATCCCGATTCCTGCGAGCGCGCCGCCGGCGATATAACCGGAAGCCAGCAAAACGCCCGGGCTCTTATCGGTTTCGGCGATCAGTTCGGCTTCGGTCAGATTTTTATGCGCGAGTTTTCGCCGCAAATAAACGTCCACGAAATGACGAACGATGCCGCCGACAAAAATCGGCGCGGAAATAGCGATCGGCAAATAAAGCCCGACGGCGAAAGCAAGCGAAGGAATTCCGGCAAGCTCTAAAACAACCGCGATCATCACGCCGAGCAAGACCAATCCCCAGGGCAATTCCTGACTCAAAATGCCTTTGATGATATAGCTCATCAAGGTCGCTTTCGGCGCGTTGTATTTAGTCACTTCCGAGCCGTCGGGCAAAGTCGTTATGACGCCGTTAATTCCCGGATCGACGAGATAAGCGGGCTGTCCCTGCATATTGATCAGGTAGCGTCCGGTCGGTCCGGCTTCGGGCGTTGTGTTGTGCCAAACTCTGTAAGTGTTTGTGTCTTCGCCCGCCTGCCGTCCGTGTATCTGCTCGTCGATATATTTTCCGGACGTGTCGCGCGCCAGTTCGTTTTCCGGAACGCGGAAAGTCGAGCTGAAAGCCGTCGGTTCGACGCGCTGGTAAACGGTCGAGGAATTGTTCAGCCAAATTAAAATCGGACCTAAAACGAGCGCCGAAGCGAGCGCGCCGATCAGGATCGCCGTCTGCTGTTTCCAAGGCGTTCCGCCGACCAGAAAACTCGCTTTCAAATCCTGCGAAGTCGTTCCGCCGTTCGAAGCCGCGATGCAAACGATGCCGCCGATCGAAAGCGCCGTTACGAAATACGGGTTCGGCGCGGTCCATCCGAGCAGCAGAAACACAAGGCACGTTAAAAGCAGCGTTGCGACGGTCATGCCCGAAATCGGGTTTGAAGACGAACCGATTTCACCGGTCAGGCGCGATGAAACCGTGACGAATAAAAATCCGAAAAGAATGATCAGAGCCGCGCCGATTATCGCGACGACCGGATTTGTAAAGACGCTCAAACCGAGCTGCGGGAAAAGAATAATCGCCGCCATCAAAACAATGATCCCGATGACGACCCATTTTATCGAAAGGTCCTGATCGGTTCGCGGCTGTTCTTCGCCGTTAAGATTTGCCGCCGCGTCTTTGCCGAACAAATCTCCGAATCCGCCTTTGATGCCCTGCCAGATCAGCGGCAGCGAACGCACGAGCGAAATAATACCGCCAGCCGCGACCGCGCCCGCGCCGATATATAAAATATAATCGCCCTGAATACTGTTTCTGCCCTGAATGCCCATTTCCGCAATCGGAACGGTTGCCGGCGCAAGCGGCGACAGCAGACCTTCGCCGAAAAACTTGATCATCGGAATCAAAACAAGATAAGAAAGCGCGCCGCCGGCGAACATAATTCCGGCAATGCGCGGTCCGATGATGTAGCCGACGCCGAGCAGCGCCGGGTTGTTTTCAAGCGAAATCGAACCGCCGCGAAACGGCGCGCCGAATTCCTTGCTCGGAGTTTCTTTCCAGGCTTTAAAGACCGTCATCAGCGTATTAAACAAAAAGCCGATGACGAATCCGATGGAAATAATTTTGCCGCCCGTCGTCGCCGAATCGTCCGTCTGAACGCGGCTCGCGTCCGCGGCTTGCGCGGCGGCTCTCGATTCGGCGTCCGCGCCGGCGATCAAAACCTGTGCGCAGGCTGTTCCTTCCGGGTATTTCAGATAGCCGTGCTGCTGCACGATCAAAGCGCGGCGCAGCGGAATCATCATCAAAATGCCGAGCAAACCGCCGAGCACGGCAACGAGCATTACTCGCGTGAAATCCAGGTCGAAACCGAGAATCATAATCGCGGGCATCGTCACGCCGAGCCCGAAAGCGATCGATTCACCGGCGGAACCGGCTGTCTGCACGACCGTGTTTTCGAGAATCGTCGCGTCGCGCGTGATCCCTGCTTTCGATAAAATCCTGAAAAGCGTGATCGAAATAACGGCGACCGGGATTGAAGCCGAAACGGTCAAACCGGTTTTGAGCACGAGATAAAGCGACGAAGCGCCGAAAATGATGCCTAAAAGCGTCCCGACGATCAGCGGAACGATCGACAACTCGCGTATATTTTTGACAGACGCGGGAATATAGGGACGAAAATTTTCTAGAAACGGATTTCTCTGCATTCGGAAAAGTCTCCTTATTTGGTTGTAAACTTCGGGGAAAGTCTCTTGATTTGAATCTTAGCGTTAATTTAACGCGCAACCGGCATTGCAAGCAAGCGTTTCCCGTCTTTTCACGAATAAACGGCTTTATTCCGGCGAAACAAACCGATATTTGCCGGTAAAACTTTGGCGCAGACGAAAATAGCGGCGGAGTGGAAATTGCCGATATCAAGCCTTAAAGACTGAATCGGACAACGCCAAACCGCCGCAATTGCCGCCAAAAAAAATCCGTATCGGTTTACCGCCCGACAGCTAAATTAAACAGCGAATGATTCCGAAACCTGGGCTATTTTCTGCCAGAAATTAACAGTTAAATGATGATCGCCCCATGTAAAACCTGTTTCCGCTCCATTGTTTGAAGAAGCAAAAAGCCTGACCGCGACGACCGAGCCGTAACCGTTTCTTTGTTTCGGATCGACCCACCAACCGGCGCTCGCGTCCCATATTTTGATTTTGTTATCGGGCAAAACGACGGCGCATCCTTCGTGGTAAATCAAATCCTCGTTTACCCATTCAAGCTGCGTATTTCCGTCGTGCCAGTTGCTTGCCCATTGGCGCGTCGAATTTTTCGAAAATTTTTGCACCAGCTGAACGCGCACGCTTTTCACGCCCCGGCTGATGAAAACCTCGTGAGCGAGCGCCGCCAGAGCGCCGCAATCAAGAATGCTTTTCCTGACCGCTTCGCACCAGAAAATCGGGAATGTCGAGCATCCCCAGTGAAACTTTTCCCGCAGCCAGCGCGGTCCCGTCAGCACGTCTTCGCCGTTCAGCTCGGAAAAATCCATTGCCGTTACCCATTCGCGCGAAATTTCGCAGCACATATCGCCGTGGTGGGAAATCAGCGAAGGCTGCCATTGCGCCCATTTTGTATAAACCTCTTCAGCCGTGTGCGAGCCGAAACCGTTTTCAAACAACTCGTTGGTATTTGATTCTGTCGTCTTTTTAACCGCGTCCAAAAACATAACTCATACTCCTATCGTAAGCTCCTGCATCACAGAAAACGAGAACGTCCCCGACTTCCGCGTCCTGCGGCAACTCAACATTTGTAGCGACTATGTCATGTTCCATGCAAAGCCTGCCGAGCAAATGCGTTTTGCCTCGATTTAAAGATTTCCAAGCACCGCTTTGCCGGTCACGGCTTAAGATACGGTGAGGGTAGAAAAAATACATAGGCAGTTCGGCAATCGAGCCGTCAACCACCACTTCTCTGGTTTCGCCGTAAGAATTGCGAATTTCGAGAATCTGCATCGCGAGCGCCATCGAAGGTTGGGCGATGGCTTTGCCCGGTTCCGATAAAATCTGCCTGACGTGCGGCAGAAATTCGGGAATAAGATTAATTGCTTTTCTGAAACGGTCGCCGGAGTTTTTAGCGAGGTCTTCGGGAAACCACCCGCCGCCGATGTCTAAAACTTCGATCGTGCGCCCGCCGAGCGCTTCGATCGAGCTGCACCATTTGAGCATCGATTCAAACAAATGCCACCATTGACCGACGCCGACGTTGCTGCTCGCCATATGAAAATGAATACCGAAACGGCAATCGCGCGGCAAATTTCTTACGGCGCCGACCAGCATTTGAAAAGCTTCGGGCGTATCTATCGGAATGCCGAACCGAGAGCTGATGTTCGGCGTGCGAAGTCTGATGCCGAGAACGCGGGTTTTCAGGTTTCCGCTGTTGTATTCTTCGACGACGCGCGTCAGGTCTTCCATCGAATCGCAGAAAACGCTGTAGAGCGAGCCTTCAGGCAAAGCTTCTTTATGCCACCATTTACCCGGACCGTTTAATATAATCTGGTCGGAATTAAACCCGGCATCGAGCGCCTTTTTCACTTCAAGAAGGCTGATCGCTTCGGCTAAAAAGCCGGATTCGTGCGCCAGGCGGATTAACCTTTCATCCGGGTTGGTTTTTATGCTGTAAGCGTTCGTCACCTTTATATCTTCGGTGCTCAGCTCGGCGGAAAGCGCCTGCGCTTTATTAAAAAGTCCGGTCGCGGTTTTTTCGAGAAAAAGGAACGAAGGCGTTTCAATTTGTCCGAGATCGAAATGCGTCAGATCATCGACAAACGAGGTCGGGACATTTGCCGTGTCGGTTTTCGGCAAAGCGCCGTTTCCGTTGTTTCCGTTTTCAATATTTGCCGCAGCATCGTCTTCGTGATTAAAAACATTCAAATCGTGCAGGCGGTTGGCGAATTGCAGCAAGCCGGACGGGTGTTTGAGCGAATGACCGACCCTGCCTGCGAGCGGTTCGGGCAGCGGCGAAAGCGGCAATTCCGGGCGCACCGGAACTTCCAGAACGACGCGCGTAAACTCCTCGCTGATAGCGGGCGATTTCTGCGCCGGTTCGCCGGTGACGGCTTCGACGAGCAGCGCAGACATATTATGACCCGCAATGGTCGCGCCGTGAATCCACGCCGGAAAACGCGGATTTACTTCGAGCAGCCACAATTGATTTTGCGAATCGCGAACCATTTCAAGCTCCGCGCCGCCCGACCAGTTAAGAGTCTTAATTACCCCGCGCAGCGCCGACACGAATTCCTCGGGCACTTCGGAAATATCGCCAGCCCACGTCTTGCTCATTTCCGTTAAATCGCGCTTGCGCATCGCTACGCAGTGAAGCAATTCGCCCTGATAAGCCGATAAAGTAATTGATTCTTCATAACCGGAAACATGAGTTTGCAGGTAAAGCCGGTCGGTTGACCAGGCGGTCGAAAGAACGTTTCGCATCGTGACGAACTCAGTCCAGCTCCTGACCCGGACGGCTTCGTAATAAGGACCTTTAAGCCAGACGCGCCAATTGTGCTCGCGGCAGAAAGCATGAAGGTCCCAATCGCTGAGCTCGGTCGTGACAAAGGTCGGAATTTTTACGGGCAAGTCTTTATGAGCGGATATCGCCGGTTTCGAAACTTTTTGCAGCGCCGGCAGCGACGGAACCAAAAGATTCGGATGTCCTTCGGGAAACGCGCTCCCGAGCCACATAATTTCCAGATCGATGCTGGAAATCCAAAGTCCGCCGGCGTCCAGCACTTTTCTTATTTGATCGGCGTGATCGGCGAGGTTTAATTCTTCCCAGGGTCTCTGCAGCCAAACATCGTCTAAATCCTGCCAGTGGACGCCTGAACAGCGATTTGAATATTCAACTCCGACCAAAGTTGCGTTCGGATAAGCTCCGCGAAGAGAACGCGCGATACCGACTCCGGGTTGCGGATTGGTTCCGCAATAAAGTCCGCTGATATAAATTTTCATAATTCCCCTTAATGAAGTGTTGTAAGTGTTAAAAATTCCCCGAATAATACGTAAATTCAAGCAAATTGAGGCTGATTTCTTATTGTTTTCAATTTTCAGCGTTTTTAATTGCTATTGTCTTGAATCATTTTTGTTTTCAAAAGACGCCCAATATGAGGGTATCGACGCTATATTAATATCAGGTTTCGGAATTAGCGCTTTAAATTCATCCGTGAAGATTCCATCAACGCGGATGCTGAAAGACAACCCATCGACCGGATCGCTGCCGTGAAATTGGTTTACCGAATCGAACCATGCGCTGTGAGAGTCAACGTAGAGTTTTTCGCCCGTTATATGATTGAGCATATAAAACGGCTTTCTTAAATTCGTTCGAAACCAGATGAACTCGTGACAAAGCTCGGTTTCGATGTGGTCGCGGTGCGCCGTCACGGGTCGCGCGACGTTGTCGTACATAATCATCATCCTGCCGGTCGCCTTAAACGGCAGAGTGCGGATAAAGTCCATTAAAAGAGCAAATTCGTTGGCGTCCGGCGACGGGTGCCACAATTCAGTCCGGTCGAGATCGAAATAATTGTCTGGCTTTTCCGAATAAGCCAGGTAAATCATTTTCGTGCCCGGATGCTCCGGGCTTTCGTTTTGCAGACGGTACGGACCGGTATAAAACCGGTAATCGTTTTGCGCTATCATCCGCCGTTTTATTTTCTGCGTTATATAGCCGTCAAGCGAGCGAAGGCGTTCGACATCAATGAAATCGTCGAATGATTTATACGATGGGTAAACAATCCGGGGATCAACCGGATAATTGTCAATATTTTCCTCGGTAATCTCGGTTGTCATAATTGATTGATTTATCGTTTCTGTTGTCTGTCCGTTTGATTGAATCATAGTTATTCTTAAAATTATTTGTTTTATACGGCGCGAAAATCGTGTTCATTCAAAGAATAATCGTATTTTTTATCGCGAAAAACTTGTCCAATACGAAGGTGTCGACGCTATATTAACATCAGGTTTCGGAATTAGCGCTTTAAATTCATCCGTGAAGATTCCATCAACGCGGATGCTGAAAGACAACCCATCGACCGGATCGCTGCCGTGAAATTGGTTTACCGAATCGAACCATGCACTGTGAGAGTCAACGTAGAGTTTTTCGCCCGTTATATGATTGAGCATATAAAACGGCTTTCTTAAATTCGTTCGAAACCAGATGAACTCGTGACAGACATCGATATTCAAATGATCGCGATGAGCCGGAACAAGCGCGCCCGCGTCGTCATAAATAATCAGCATCCTGCCGGTCGCCTTAAACGGCAGAGTGCGGATAAAATCCATCAGCAGAGAAAACTCTTCGGCAGCTTCGGTAAGTTGCCAGAGTTCTGTGCGGTCAAGATTGAAATAATCGTATGGAATATTGTTTTTCGTTCGGGAAAGCCATATTTCTCTGACGCCCGGCTGATACGGCGAATTTTCGTCAAGTCGATGAAGATTAAGGAAAAAATCTTCCTTTTGCGTTTTTATGTGATTATTAATTTTCTTTGCGATATAACCGTCAAGCGCGCAAAGATTTTCGATATTTATAAATTCATCAAGAGATTTGTATGAAGGATACACTATACGAGGATCAATCTTTGCATAATCAATGTTTTCTTTATAAATATCCGCCCTGGAAATGCTCTTCACCGCTTGATTCCCCCTGTTTATTTCTCCGTTTGAGTTCTGAGTAATTCTTTCAATCTCAATTGCCAAACCTCTTGAACGAACTAGTTATTCGAAATTGAAGTTTTCAAAAATCCGGCTCAGAAGATTGTTTATGCAATAAAAAATTACTTTTAATATAGAGCACTGTCTGTATGGTGGAAAACATATAAAATATAATAGTCGGCTTAAAATTTTACCGGCAAAAAAATAAATTTTTATTATCAAGTAATAACAATTGTTTTTACTTTAACAAGCCTCATCCGCAATGTGTTTATGTTAAAAAAAAATTTACCCGGCGATCAAAAACTACCTTTAATTATAGAGCCGGAAAGAAGAAATCAAAGCCGCGCGCATCTTCTCGAAGAATTAATAACCCGCGCTGAAATCTACGACGAAAAGCTTTTAACACACGGAGCGATTCTTTTTCGCGGCTTCGGCATCGAAACGATCGCTGAATTTCAATCGTTTGTGCGCCGCTTTTCCGGCGAAAAGCTGCTCGATTACGCGGGCGGAGTTTCGCCGCGCGTATCACTGGAAAACGGAGTTTACACTTCGACCGAATACCCGCCGAATCTCGCGCTTTCGCTGCACAATGAATTGTCTTATTCAGACGCTTACCCGAGCCGGCTTTATTTTTTCTGTTTGATTAAGCCGGAAACCGGCGGCGAAACGACCGTCGGAGACAGCCGCCGCATTCTGCGCAGTATCGATCCGGCGGTTGTTGATTTGTTCAAAAGAAAAAAAATTCGCTACGACCGCAATTTGTCGGGCGAAACGGGAACGGGCTATTCGTGGCAGGACGCTTTTGAAACCGCGGATAAAGAAACGGCGGAAAAGCATTGCCGAAAAATCGGGGCGGATTTCGAATGGAAAACCGGAGGCGGTTTGCGCATCAGCCAGACGCGCCCTGCGACGGCATTTCACCCGGTTACAAATGAAGAAGTGTGGTTTAATCAAGCCGACGGTTTTCACCCGTCGAATCTCGACCGGGAAACTTACGAATTGATGAAAGGCAATTTCCGATTGAACGCGTGCTTCGGCGACGGCTCGCCGTTCGATCTCTCGATGCTCGAACATATTCGCGAAGTTTTGCAGCAAGAAACCGTTCCGGTCAAATGGCGTTTCGGCGACGTTTTAATCGTCGATAATCTGCTGTCGGCGCACGGGCGAATGCCCTTTTCCGGCGCACGTCGAATTGTTCTGGCGATGACCTGAAAATTATTTTTATTTCCGTCGTTTTTTGGTTTACACTTCTTATAAAATCTCTTTCTACAAGGAACTTTCCGAATGTTTGTAAAAACTCTGCCTGTTTTCTCAGCTTCTTTCTTTGCAGCTTTGCGCCTTTGCGGGATTATTTTGCTTCTCGCTTTTTCGATTTTCGCCCAGACGAAAGTTCCGGCGCCCGCAGACGTTATCGGTTT
>JAOAPX010000140.1 GCA_025463125.1 Acidobacteriota bacterium
AATTCGCCGTTTTATTCAAAACAGCTTAACTATCAGCCTGTGTTATAATAACCATCAGTAAATTAAATTGTTCTTTTGAGAATCCAATCTTCGACATTAGGTTATAACTAACGACTATCTCCTTTGCCGTTTGCTGTGTTCACAAGCAAGGCTCAAAAAAGGAGAAACCTAATGCACGACAAATCAGAAACACGTCTTTCTACCAAAAATTATATCCTGGATGCTCTACCAGCTGAAGAATACGAACGGCTGCGTCCGCATCTTGAACGCGTTGAATTATCGCTCGGCGAAGTTATTTATCATCCTGACGAGCGGATTAAATACGTTTATTTCCCGGAAGATGCAATGAATTCTGTTATTGCTACAACGCCGGAAGGGGAAAGCGCCGAAGCAGGTGTAATCGGTCGTGAAGGAATTGTCGGAATAGCTGTTCTGATGGGAGTCGATTCAACTCCGAACGAATGTTTGATTCAGCTTGCGGGCAGCGCTTTACGAATAAAAACGGAGCAGGTCAAAAAGGCGTTTAATGAGGGCGGAGTGTTCCAAGAGGAAACGCTTCGATTTATACACGCGCTGATGATGCAGATCAGTCAGACTGCGCTTTGTAATCGTATACATGTTATTGAACAAAGATTAACGCGCTGGTTGCTGATGTGTCATGACCGTTCGGATTCGGATACTTTGACTTTAACGCAGGAATTTCTGGCTGTTATGCTGGGAACCAATCGCCCGTCAGTGACGACAACAGCTATTGCTCTGCAGAGCGCCGGGTTTATTAAATACTCGCGCGGCAAAATAACCATTATTGACCGCGAAGGATTGGAAGATTTTGCCTGCGATTGTTATCAGGTAGTTAAACCCGAATACGACCGGTTGGCAAAATAAGAACAAGATCAACGATTTTTCCTGTAAGGATTTTTCTGATAGCTGCTTTTTCTAAAGTGTGATGCGGCAAACAGACAGGAAATCCATAAAACAATATATATTCGAACATCACGCTTAATTAAATAATTCGATATTACGCAGGTTAAAGATCGCTTATAAAAACGAGAATTTTTATTTTAAAAACCTCGCGCGTTAGAGATTAAACATTGTCGCTCGAATTATTGTCTGACTTTAAATCGTCTAGACGGTCTAAGAGCGTCTGCTGCTGCGTTTCCAAAAACTGTAACCTGACGGTTTTTATATCTGCCGGCAGATTTTCCTTTTCTAGAAATTTTATGCTGCGGATATTTTCAATAATCAGTTTTTCGACGTATTCAATCATATTCTCCGGCAGTTTGTGCTCCGGCGCGAGCGTTTTATTCAGCTCTTTGTTCGATTGAAATTCGTTTTCCAGATCTTCAGCGCTTTTTGCATAAATCATAATTTTCCCGTTTCGGTCGGTTTCGTATATTCTCAACAGTATCCGGCAAAACCTCTCTACAGTGAAGTCTCTAAAAAAGATTTAACTGGTTAATCTTCGATAAATATTCGGCAATCTTTCCGGCAAACTCAAAACGTCGTCGATGATCGTGTAACCGACATCGCCGTATAAATCTTTTAATTCGTTTTCGGAATCGCGGTCGATCGTAATGCAGAACGGCGTGATTCCCGAAAGCTTGGCTTCGGTTAAAGCTTCGCGAACATCTTCGCGGGCGTAACGAGCGTCGCCGTAATCGTGATCGTAAGGTCTGCCGTCGGTTAAAATTATCAAGAGTTTCGTGCGCGATTCCTGCCGCGCGAGCTTTGCGGCGGCATGGCGGATTGCCGCGCCCATCCGCGTGTTGTTCTGAAACGTGATTCCGCCGATGCGACGCTCGACCTCTTCGGAATACTTTTCGCTGAAATCTTTGACGACGTAAAATTTCACGTTTCTTCTGCCCTCGCTCGTAAAACCGTTGATCGAATAAACGTCGCCGACCGCTTCGAGCGCTTCGCTCATCAGCACCAAGCCTTCTTTTTCGATCTCGATAATGCGCCTGCCCGGATGCGTGTACGGCTGTAGAGGATTGCGCGTAATCGTCCGCGCCGTCGAAGAAGATTGATCGAGAAGCAGAGAAACGGCGACGTCGCGCTGTTTTCGCAAACGTTTCGTGTAAATTCTCTCCGATTGCTGCCCGTCTGCGCGGCGGTCTATGACGTAATCGACGAGCGCGTTTAAATCGTAATCCTCGCCGTCGATTTCGCGATTGATGCGCGTTAAATTTTCCGGTTTCATCAATTGAAACTGGTGACGAATCGAAGAGATTACGCCGCGATAACGCGAGCGCGCCAGCTCTACGAAATTGCGGTCGCCCTGCCGAACTTTCTTTTCGATAACGCGGCTCCAGCCGACGCGATAATCGTTCAATTCCCTGTCCCATTCGTCGTAAGCAAACGCGACGTCGCCCGTTTCGAGCGGCTGCTCGGGCATTTCGCTGTGCGTCCAGGCTTCCGCGCCCTGAAGATCGTCCGGTTCGCTGTCGTCTTCGTCCAGGTTGTTCCAGGCGTTAAATAAATCTTTTACGTCCTGCAATTTCTGCGGTTTCTGCTCGCGCTTAACCTGATTTTCCGTGACGGCTTCGCCGGAATTTTTATCTTCGTAAGCGAACTCGCCTTTTTCTTCGGATTCAGGCGATTGTTCCTGCGCGTCTTCGGGCGTGATGTTTTGAAACAAAGTGTAAACGCGGCTCGTCGCCATCAGCGAATCGGCGACGGTAGCGTTTTTAATCGCCAGGTAATTTTCGATAACGGTTTCGATTTCCGACACGATCTGCCCGTAAAAACGCCGGGCGTCGTCGGTCGCGCCGCCGCAGAGCGTTATCTGGAACAAAAGTTCGAACGGCACCTGGTTGATCGGCAGATCGAAAATAAACGGTCGTTTTTCGCTTAAAAAACTCTGCATCAAATCCAGATCTTTGCGAAGCCCGCGATAAGTTCGGCGCAAAGCCGCGTCGATCCGGGCGTTTTCCATCGTGCTGAAAATTTTTCTGGCGAGGCGCGGTTCCGGGAAAACGTGCAAAATTTGCCGGTAATCGGAATCTTTCGGAAGCTTTTTGCGTTTGCGCTTCATTTCCGCCTGAAGCTCTTCATCCGACAGAGCCTTTTCGCCTTTCTGCACGTCTTCGATATAACCGCTAAGGGAAAAAGCGTCGAGTTGTTCGGCGGTCGCCGCGTAAAGCTCGTTGAGCGCCGAGTATGCGGCTTTCAATTCTTTCGTGTCTTTAACGAAAGTTCCGAATTCGATTTGCCCCGCGCCGTGCGCCGCGAGAACCTTGTAAAGCCGGAAATCCATTTCATCCGATTGAAATTCGTTGACGTTTGACGGCAGGTAAACGATTTTGCCGTCGCCGATGCGCGATTCCTGCGGCATCGCCGAGAGCGGCGCGATCTCGACTTCTTTTCCGGTCAAGCCCTCGACGTAAATCCGCAAAACGGTTTGAATTTTTTCGAGCGGCAAGCCTTCCTGCGCTTCCTGCAAAAGCTCGTTCGACTGGCGCGTTTCAAGTGCAAAATAGCTTTTTCGCGCTTTCGCCGTCGCGTTTTGCTTTTCGGTGATGCCGTTTTCGACCCATTCCTCGAATTGTTCGAGCGAAACTTTTTTGAGCGCCTGCGCCGAAGAGCGAAACGCCGCCAGCGCGCTTTCCGCATCGTTTTCGGCGATTCCGGCAATTAAATGCAAAACTTTCTGCGAGATCGAAACGATTTCCTCTTTCTTTTTCAGCGTATTTATCTGCGCCGTAAACCTCGGCGTCGCGCGCAGAAAAGCGATTAAAACCGCGTTGCCGTGTTTCGCGATTTTTCGCAGAACCGCGCACCAGTCTTCAAATACGGCATCGGATTTATGCAGCACGTCGCTTCCCGCCGCGACGAATTGAAGCGTCACGCTTCCGCCGTATTCGAGAAATTCTCGCGCCCGGTCGGTTAAAAGAACCGCGTTTGCAGCCGACACTTTTTCCAGCGATTCCGGCAGATTCGCCCATAAATCAGCGGTCATGCCGCCGGTCCTGACGGCGAAATGCGAAGCGAGCGCCGTTACCGATTTGGCGACATTTCGCTTGTCGGCGCCGAATCTTTTTAAAGCGGCGGCGACAAGCGGAGTTTTTTGCAGAAAATCCGAGCTGTGTTTTGCCGAGCGGTTGGCGATTTCCGAAGCGAGCTGCAAAATACCGGTCAAAAGCTCATCGTCTTTGATTTCTTTGGCGAGCCGTGGAACGAGTTCAAACGTTTCGAGCGAAATCGAGCTGGATAAAACCAGTTGCCGCGTGCAGATTTGAAAAACCAACGAGCGGGCGTTTTCCGGAACGATCTTTAATCCGCCGACGCCTTCGGAGAAAAATTTCGCGCCCAAATCGGCGTTTCCCATCGCGAGACGCCTGCCCATTTCAGCCCAGTTTCGCAGATCGTCCGCCGATAAGATTTTGGCGGCTTTCGGCACGGCTTCAACGAATTCGCGGCTGACGCGCAAGCTGACGCCCGCCAGAGCGGCGCTCATTTCAAGCGCCGCTCGCCGCTGCTCGCTCGAAAGCCTTGTCAAACGTTTCGCCAAGCCCGTGAAGGTTTGTTTCTTGTGATTGTTCGCGTCAGTTTCGCTTGCCATATTTTAAGTTTAAGAATTAACGGAAGCGAACGCAATCAATGTCGAAGAGTTAAAAACTCGAAGCGGAATAAGCGAAACGATACGAAGGCAAAAACAAATTTTTATTTCTCCGGTTCATCTCCGGGGATAATCAATCGGCGAGCGCCGCGAGCTTCCAAACCGGCGCGGCGCGAAGAAACTTCGATGCGGCGCATTTCGCCCGCCGGAGCGTCTTTGAGCGGGCGTTTCGGCGCGTATGTAACGACGTATTGCGAGTTAATGCTGCGGGCAATAGCGGCGGAATTTTCAATAACTTCTTCGATTGATTCGGGCATTACCAGCTCGCCGCCTGTTGATTCGGCGAGCAGCGCAAGCTGAACCTGCGCGACAATCAATGCTTTGACCTGCGATTTTTTTTCTTTCCAAAACGGGTAATCCGTCAAAACCGAGAGCAGGCGCGGCGGAAAAAGTCGCAGCCTGGCTTCTTCTATCGGCACATTGGACGACTCCAAAATGGCGCGCTCGACTTCGGGCGGCAACCGGCGCGGATTCGGCTCGCCTTCACGAAGTATTTTGGCTTGCGGCGCGAGCGCGGCAAGCTCGAGCTGCGCGTAGCCGACAACGTGAACGACTGTGCCGCCGGTCAAAAGTTTTTTGATTGCCGCCGCGCGCTTCTTTGTCGTCGCGGCTGTCGGTCGCGTCGGTGATTAAAATCAAATGCCGATTCTCGGTCGGTGCTGTGGCGAGAAAATCGTTTGCCGCCGCAATCGCTCTGATGAACGAAGAACGTCTGCCGAAATTCGTTCGGCTTTCGATAATCCTTGTCAGACTGTTTCGGTCGGTTTTCCAATCCGACAAAAATTCAACGTTGTCGTGAAATTGCATCACGACGATATTGGCGCTCGGCGCGAGCGCGGCGATCAAATTTCCGGCGATTTTCCGCGTGGCGACGATGTTTTTCGCCAGGCGATTCGCGCCGCCCGTATCGAGCGCGATCAAAACGCTCGGCGCAATCAGCCGAATGCTGCTTGTCTGGTGAAGCCGCCCGTCTTCGCTGATAACTAAATCTTCTTTGCGCACGTCGGCGACGAATTTTCCGGCGCGGTCTGTGGCGGAAACGTTGATTTTTATTTCTTCGGTCGTAATCTTTTCCGCTTCGCCGTCCGGCGGCGTTTGGGCATAACAGGCGAGACTAAAGGCGAAAAAGAGTGTGAAGAAGAGTGTGAAGAAGCAGATAATTTTGTTCATAAAACACGCTTGAAAACGGATATTTTCATTTGTGAAGTCGCAGAGCGAGGAAAAGTTGCTTTGCCGCCCGTCAAAATCGAAAACCGAAGCCGACGCTCGTTTGAAAATTGTGCCGCGTGATGCTCGGATTCAATTCTTTGGGTTTCTGAGAATTGTAATAAATTATCGTATCGCCGCCGTCAACTCTTAAAACCGTTCGTCGCGTCGGGTAATATTCAAACACGCCGCCAATATCCAAATTAAAAAACCTGGCGTTTTTTCGCGGCGCGACAACGAAAAAGTTATCAATCGGTCCGATTTGAGTAGCTACTATGTATCTTTCAAAACCGATAACGCCCGGTCTGAGCTTGGCGAAAACGCCGAATTTCTTTTTCCGAATTCCGATTTTAGGTCCGGCGACTACCTGAATCTTTCTTCCGCCCGGCTCGTCAACTCTTACGCCGACGCCGATAACAGTCGGTTCTCTTTCTATTCTGCGAAAAAAATTACCTTCCGCCTCAACGTGCGTAACTTTCTTCATTAATAATTTATTGTTTTTTCTTTTTTCAGCTCTTTTTCCATCAATGATGATGCTCGTCGGCGACTTCTTTTAATTTCGAGATGTCGAGCATTTTTGAGAAATCGTCGAAATGAAACATCGTTTCGTCTTTACAGTAATCGCAGAAAAACGTGACGTCTTCGCCGAGATACATATCCTTTAAATGATACGCGATAAAACAGCCGTAGCAGCGCTGAACGCGCTTGCCGAATTCTTTTAATACTTCGTCCGAGTTTTGGTTTTCCATAAGTTAAAAATACATCTACAGCATAAAACTTTTTTGCGCGCGCTTGCAAAAACCTTTTCGATGTGTTGTAAATATAACAAAGAGATGAAATCTACAATCGCTACAATTCATCTGCACCATCACGCGCATCATAATCATCGCGTGAACTAATCTTCGTTTATCAAATACGATAAAAACCAGAACAATTAGTTTTATAAAACGCGAACCTCGAAAACTTTCAGGTTCTTTTTTGTGTTTATTATTTGCTTTATTATTTGCTTTTTTATTTAGAAATATGACCGGAACAAAATTAAAAATCGCGCTGCAGAAATCGGGTCGGCTGAGCGAAGAATCGAACGCGCTTTTGAAAAAATGCGGCGTTCGCTTTAACAACGGCGCGGGCAAATTAAAATCGGAAGCCGTTAATTTCCCGATTGAAATTTACTTTCTGCGCGATGACGATATTCCCGAATACGTCGCCGACGGCGTCGCCGACATCGGAATCGTCGGCGAAAACGTTTTAGCCGAAACAAAAAAAGACGTGCAAACGATCGAAAAGCTCGGTTTCGGCAAATGCCGCCTGTCGCTCGCCGTTCCGAAAAATTTCTCTTATCGTTCGGTAAAAGATTTTGCCGGAAAACGCATTGCGACGAGTTATCCTCAAATCCTGGGCGATTATTTTGCGGCGAATTCGGTAGAAAGCGATATTCACACCATCAGCGGATCGGTCGAAATCGCGCCGTCGATCGGTTTGGCTGATGCCGTCTGCGATCTTGTAAGTTCCGGGAGCACATTGTTTACAAACGGATTACGCGAAGTGGAAATCGTTATGCAGTCTGAAGCGGTTTTGATCGCGCATAATAATCTCGATGGAAATTCGAGAAAAATTCTCGACAAATTGCTTTTTCGCATTAAATCGGTCAGAGCCGCCGCGCAGAATAAATATATTTTGCTCAACGCGCCGAACGATAAATTAACCGAAATCATCGCGCTTTTGCCGGGCATAAAAAGCCCGACCGTGATGCCGCTCGCCGAAACCGGCTGGAGCTCTGTGCACTCGGTAATAAACGAAAACGATTTCTGGGAAGTCGTCGAAAATTTAAAAGCCGGAGGCGCGGAAGGAATTTTAGTTTTATCAATTGATCAGATGATTCAGTAAAAGAATAAGACGCAGAGAAACGCGGATACGGCGGATTTTCGCCGGTATTAATTTTGAGATTTTTTTTTCTGCGCGTGCTTTTTTCCTTAAAAACTTATGAAAACGATTCGTTATCCTAAAAAATCAGATTGGCAGAAAATAATGGCGCGCCCGTCGATCGACACGAAATTTCTGGAAAGAACGGTTTCCAATATTTTGCAGGACGTTCGGGCTCACAAAGACGCGGCGCTGCGCCATTGCGCGCGGCATTTTGACAAAGTCGAGCTGGACGTTTTTTCGGTTTCCGAAGAAGAATACGCGGAAGCCGAGGCGCAGGTTTCGATTGAGCTGAAAACCGCTATCCTGACCGCCAAAGCTAATATCGAAAAATTTCACCGGGCTCAAATCGACAAACCTGAAATTATCGAGACGACACCGGGCGTTTACTGCTGGCGCAAATCCGTGGCGATCGAAAAGGTCGGTTTATACGTTCCGGCTGGAACCGCGCCGCTTTTTTCGACCGTTTTAATGCTCGCGATTCCGGCGAAGATTGCCGGCTGCAAAGAAATAGTTTTGTGCTCGCCGCCCGGGCAAGACGGCAAAATAAACCCTGTAACTTTATATGCCGCGCGGCTTTGCGGAGCGACAAAGGTTTTCAAGATCGGCGGCGCGCAAGCGATCGCCGCGATGGCTTTCGGAACCGAAACCGTTCCGAAAACTCACAAGATTTTCGGTCCGGGAAACCAGTTCGTCACCGAAGCGAAACAGCAGGTTTCAAAAACCGGAACGGCGATCGATATGCCCGCGGGACCTTCGGAAGTTGCTGTTTTAGCTGATGAAAGCTGCGTTCCCGCATTTGTCGCCGCCGATCTGCTTTCGCAGGCGGAACACGGCGCGGACAGCCAGGTGCTGCTCGTCACGACCGGCGAAACAGTCATTTCGGAAACAAACGTCGAGCTCGAAAAACAGCTTGCCGTTTTGCCGCGCAAAGAAATCGCCGAAAAAGCCCTGGAAAATTCCAAAGCCGTTTTGCTCGAAAACGCTGATGAAGCCGTCGAATTTTTGAACGAATACGCCGCCGAACATTTGATTATCGCGACCGTGGACGCTGACGAAA
>JAOAPX010000171.1 GCA_025463125.1 Acidobacteriota bacterium
AAGCGAAAGATTATGCTGCTCAGCCATCGCTTCGGCGCCCTGATCTTCGGTTTCCGGCGTCTGTTTCGCCGTTTCGCCGTATTGCCAGTTTTTGAGATGCCCGGTCAAATCTTCCCAGACCGGATAGCTGCGCTCGCTGTATCTTTTAACTTGTTCGCCGAGATAAAATTCTTTATCCGAGCGCAAAAAGCTTTCGCTCAAAACGGAATTTTTATATTGCGCCCCGGTTTTTTCCAAAAGCCCTATGGAAACGGCGGCGTTCAAAAATCTTTCCATCGCCAGCTCTTGAATATTCACGGTCTCGCCGATTTCTTTTGCCGTCAAAGATTTTTCCCGCAAAATGCCAGCGATATCGAGCTCGGCAAAAGTAAACAAAACTTTTGCTTTTTGGTAACCGGTCGCAATATTTAAAAATTCCGGTAATTGCGCCGCTTCTGGAAAACTTTGTAAAGAATAATTCATAAAAACTGTATCGATTGCGGACGCTTTCTGCCCGTAACAAACCTAATAGCAAGGCTTATGCCGATAGCTTCGCCGCCGCTTAATAAGCGTATTCAAACGTTTATATTTTTATTTTCAGTTTACGGGCTGAATTAAAAATAAAAGGGAACGTGTTTTGCAGTAAAAACCGAGCAATTTTATGAAAAATTCCGGGCTTGTGAAATTAACCAGAAAAGGCTTGTACTGCGAACGCGGCGATTTTTATATCGATCCGTGGCTGCCGGTCAGAAAAGCCGTTTTGACGCACGCGCATGCAGATCACACGTATCGAGGCAATCAGGATTACCTCGTGCCGCGCGAAGGCGAGCTGCTTTCGCGCGTGCGGCTCGGCGAAGAGGCGCGCATTTCCACGCAGAAATACGGCGAAGTTACCGACATAGACGGCGTAAAGGTTTCGTTTCATCCAGCCGGGCACGTTCTCGGTTCGGCGCAGGTGCGCGTCGAATACAAAGGCGAGATATGGGTGATTTCCGGCGATTATAAATTAATGCCCGACGCGACCTGCGCCCCGTTCGAATCCGTAAAATGTCATCATTTTATTACCGAAGCCACGTTCGGTCTGCCGATTTATCGCTGGCAGCCGACCGAATTTATTTTTGAAGAAATCAACCAGTGGTGGCGGCGAAATCAGGAAAAAGAAAAAGTTTCGGTGCTTTTCGCTTATTCGCTCGGCAAATCGCAGAGAGTTATGAACGGCATCGACCGTTCGATCGGCAAAATTTTCACGCACGGCGCGGTCGAGCGTTTAACTGAGGCTTATCGCGAATCGGGCGTAGATTTGCCGCAAACGAAATATGTCGGCGCAATCGAAAACAAAAAAGATTTTGCAGGTTCGCTGATCGTCGCGCCGCCTTCGGCTCACGGCTCGACGTGGCTCAGGAAATTCGGCGTTTATTCGACCGGATTCGCTTCGGGCTGGATGATAGTGCGCGGCGCGCGGCGGCAAAAAGCGGTCGATCGAGGCTTCGTTTTGTCCGATCACGCCGACTGGACGGAATTGCAGACGGCGATTCGCGGATCGGAAGCCGAAACCGTCTACGTCACGCACGGATTTATCCCCGAACTGGTTCGCTGGCTGAACGAGCAGGGAATAAACGCGGTTCCGCTGAAAACGCAGTACGGCGATGACGAAGAAAGCGAAACCGACGTTCTGACAGATCAAAGGCTTGAGTAAGTAAACCGGTATTTTGAAATGTTTGAATTTAGAAGACTGACTTCAAGTGATTATCCTTTAATGCTGAAATGGCTTTCGGAAACTCACGTCAAAGAATTATTTAGGAAAAGGCGTCGGCGAAAAAGCTATAAAAGAATTTATCGGGTTAATAGTTGAAAAACACGATCCGGAGCGGATTATTCTCGACCCCGCGCCGGAAAACAAAAGAGCCGTCAGATGTTATGAAAAACTCGATTTCGCGCATTATGAAACCAGAAGAAATGAGAAAGGAGAACCGGCTTAGATGATACGCTTTGAAATAAGGGAACGCCGTAAATAAATCGAATGAAACTCTTTACTGAACTTTATATCGAACTTGACCAGACGAACAAGACCAACGAAAAGGTCGAAGCCCTAAAGTTTTATTTTGAACGGGCTGAAAAGCCAGACGCGGCGTGGGCTTTATATTTTCTTTCGGGCAGAAAGCCGCGCCAGATTATTCCGTCGAAAAGGCTGCGCGAATGGGCTTTGGAGCTGGCGGAAATTCCCGAATGGCTGTTTGACGAGTCGCGCGATACGGTTGGAGACGGCGCGGAAACGATCGCTTTGCTTTTACCGAACAACGCGGAAACGGACGAAACGCCGCTGCACGTTTTAGTCGAAAAAGAACTTTTGCCGCTGCGCGAAGCCGACGAAGAAACGAAAAGAAGAGAAGTGGTCGCCGCCTGGACGCGTATGAATTATTCGCAGCGCCTTGTTTACAACAAGCTGATTTCGGGCAGCTTTCGCGTCGGCGTTTCTCAGCTTCTGGTCGTCCGCGCTCTTTCGCAGCTTTCGGAAATTCCGGCTGACATAATCGCGCATCGCCTGATGGGAAACTGGACGCCGGACGCAGAGTTTTTCGCGCATTTGTTAAGCCCGGAACTCGAATCCGGCGAAACCCCAATCGCGCGCCCGTTTCCGTTTCATCTCGCGCATCAGGTTGATTTTCCGCTCGAAGATTTAGGCAATATCGGCGAATGGCAAGCCGAGTGGAAATGGGACGGCATCAGGGCGCAGGTCATCAAGCGGCAGGACCAGGTTTTTGTATGGTCGCGCGGCGAAGATTTAATCACCGAGCGCTTTCCCGAAATCGCCGCCGCCGCCGAGCTTTTGCCGAACGGAACGGTTCTGGACGGCGAGCTTTTGCCCTGGATTGACGATAAAGTGATGCCGTTTACCGAACTGCAAAAACGCATCGGGCGCAAAAATCTTTCGCCGAAAATTCTCGCGGAAGTTCCGGTGATCCTGCAGTGCTACGATCTTCTCGAATACGAAAACGCGGACGTTCGCTCGTTTCAGATGCGAGAGCGCCGCGAATTTCTCGAACGAACTTTAGAGAATCTGCCGGAAAAAGCGCGCGCGATTTTTCGCCCGACAGATATTGTCGAAGCCGCCGATTGGGCGCATTTGACGGAAAAACGCAGCGAAAGCCGCAGCCTGGGCGTCGAAGGTTTTATGTTAAAGCGGAAAACTTCGCCGTATCGAACCGGACGTCATCGCGGCGATTGGTGGAAGTGGAAAGTCGACCCGATGACGATCGACGCGGTTTTGCTTTACGCGCAGAAGGGAACGGGCAAGCGTTCCGGGCTTTTTACCGATTACACTTTCGCCGTTTGGAACGACGAAGGCGAACTCGTCCCGTTTGCGAAAGCTTATTCCGGTTTGACCGACAGGGAAATCCGCAAAGTCGATAAATTCGTGCGCGAGAACACGAAAGAAACTTTCGGTCCGGTTCGAAGCGTCACGCCGCAGCTGGTTTTCGAGCTCGCTTTCGAAGCGATTCAGCGGTCGACGCGTCACAAATCCGGCGTCGCCGTTCGTTTCCCGCGAATTCTGCGCTGGCGCGACGACAAAACCATTAAAGACGCCGATTCGCTGGCGACGATTCAAAATCTTCTCGACGCCAGTCAAAGCTGAACCGATGAACAAAGCCGAGGCGCAAAAAAAATATGTTTTTCCGCTCGCCAATCAGCGCGTGTACCCGTTTTTGAAAATCACCGCCGAAGAATATCCGCGCCTGCTCGTAACTCGAAAAATCGAAAACGACGAAGCCGAATATTTCGGTCCGTTTCTGCCCGAAACAGGCGTTCGTCTGCTGCTCGATTTTCTGAATAAAATTTTCAAACTGCGAAGCTGCGATATTGAAATCGACGGCAGTTTCGACGTTCCGTGCACGCAGTTTTACCGCAAAAGATGCGTCGCGCCGTGCGTTGCGGCTTTATGCGACAAAACGGAATATTTGAAAATTGTCGAAC